>JARFPZ010000005.1 GCA_029288035.1 Desulfosarcina sp. | reverse complement strand
GAGCCCTTAATTCGATAGACCATAATGAGCAAAAATTATTTTAAAATTAGAAACTATTGCCGCGCTGATTTTGACAACTACCTTCAATTCCATATAGAGGTAAATCGGCTTGATCGATCAGGGCGCTCTGTTTCAAAGCAGCGTTTGGCAGAAGACATGGGACACCCAAATTTTCACCCGGAAAATGATTTGTTTGTTGCAGAGCGTGGCAGCCGCATCATCGGGTATGCCGGTGCTTTTTTAGAGGCCGCATTAAAGCGCGCTATTCTGGAATGTATGATCCATCCGCATCATCGAAAAAAAGGTATCGCTACAGAACTGATCGGTCGCGCCCTTCGACATGCCGAGGCCGCTAGCATCAAGGTGGCACAGGTATGCATTTCGGAATTCAACCTGCCGGGCAAGACCCTCGCCTTGCGCCTGGGTTTTAAATTTATCCGCCTTTTCTATGAGTTGAATCTGAACCTTAACGATATACGATTGCCAGACCCCGAGCCGAGCGAATATGTAATCCGTCGTTTGGAACCTGATGAGGCAGATAAACTGACATATATCCAAAATCGTACTTTTGCTGATTCCTGGGGATTTAACCCCAATACTCCCGATGAAATTGCCTATCGGATCAACCTAAGCAGCAGCTCGCCGGGAAATATCATGATGGTCTACCTGAAAAATCAGCCCATCGGCTACTGCTGGACCCGCATATTTGCTGAGAAAGGCTTGGCAGCTGGCGGCGCGAGAGGTGAGATCCATATGCTGGGCGTAGATCCCTCATACCGTGGCAAGGGGATTGGTCGCGACGTATTGCTGGCAGGATTGGCTGATCTTAAAAGTAAAGGCGTCTCAAACGTCGAATTAACCGCTGATGGCGAGGAACCGGTGGCGCTTGGTTTGTACGAGTCTGTGGGGTTTGAACGATGTTCTCGTAACGAGTGGTACGAGAAAAAGCTGGCCTAATTTTCTTTGACCGAGGCACCCAATGTGTCCCGGTCGGGAATTGAAGGCCTGGTGGTCCACGTGTGAAAGGGAGCTTTTAAAATGTTATTGGATTCGGACGGCGGGAATAATTTCCCGGATAATTTAAAAACCATCGTATCGCCCGGTCAAAAAGACCGCTTCAGACAGCAGATCGAATTCATACTCGAGGTTGACAAGCTGAAGAATGTTCTGCGAAAGACGATTTTGATGGATCGCTCTCGACGGGAGAACTCGGCTGAGCACTCCTGGCATATTGCCTTAATGGTTTTTATTTTATCTGAATATGCCAAAGATCCGGATGTGGATTTATTTCGGGTGATGAAAATTCTGCTGGTCCATGATCTGATCGAGATCGATGCCGGCGACACCTACTGCTATGACGATCAGGGAAGAAAAGATCAGGCCCGGCGAGAGAAAAAGGCTGCCGACCGGATTTTTAATCTCCTGCCGGCGGATCAGGCCGCGACGTTTCGGGACCTATGGGATGAATTTGAAGAAAGAAAGACACCTGAATCAAGGTATGCCAACGCATTGGATCGGTTACAGCCCTTTTTGCACAATTATTTTACCGAGGGGCAAATTTGGCAGGAAAACAACATCAACAGCGCCCAGGTCAAAGAACGCATGAATCCGGTAGCTGACGGTGCCCCGATTCTTTGGAATTATGTGAGTTCTTTAATTGACGATGGTATCAAGAAAGGGTATCTGGCCGAATAACTGCAGATCTTGTCATTTCGTTTGTAATTGGACCATCGTATTTGGACAAAAGCGCTGCACCGGTAATCAACCAAGATGCTGGATACTGGATGCTGGATACTGGATTAAAGAGGCATACTGTCCATTTTTTGTGAAATTGCCTTATATTAAATCAGTTAACGCTATTTTTGAGCAATGGATTACGATGTCTGAATACAGGAAAAGCCATGAAGATGTTTATTTTTTTGGGTGCCATATTTTGCTTTACGGGCGCACTGGCCGGTGCAGTCGGCGCTCATGCGCTTAAAGATTATTTGATTAAAATGGAAGGTCTGAATCGGTTGAACCGTGAACCCTGAACCTGGAACCTCTGTATGGGTTTAAATTGCCTTCGTGAACCAATTCAAGCATCACCTGGATATGGAACCCAAATTATCTAAAACCATCATTGAAACCCGAAACCTGACACGGATATATGCGCTCGGTGAAAGCAACGTCATTGGTATCAACACCATCGATCTCAGTATTGATGCCGGGGAGTTGGTGGTTTTGAAAGGTGACAGCGGTTCCGGCAAAAGTACCTTGCTGTCTTTGCTGGCCGGTTTGGACCGACCGACCCGGGGGGAATTGACGGTAGCAGATCATGACCTTACGACCGCGACACCGGCGAATCTGACTCATTTTCGGCGGGAAGTTGTGGGGATGGTCTTTCAGGCCTTTAACCTGATGCCGACCTTAAACGTTCTTGAAAATGCCAGCTTGCCCGGATTGTTGGCCGGCAAAAACCCCGACCTCGTCACGTCAAAGGCAGCGGAATTGTTGGACTGGCTTGGTCTCAGCCGGCGACGGGATCACCTGCCGGCTCAGCTATCCGGCGGTGAGATGCAGCGCACAGCGATTGCCAGAGCGTTGATCAATGACCCGGAGATCATTATTGCCGATGAACCCACCGGAAATTTGGACAGCCGAAACGGGCAGATTGTGGTTGATTTATTGGCGCAATTGAACCGTAAATGGAAGCGAACGGTGATCATAGCGACCCACAGCTCCCTGGCAGACTCTATGGCTACTGTTAAAATTAATTTGAAAGACGGAATGATCTCTGAATAAACCGTGCAGCGCATATTCTTCTTCTTTAAATTTTTTGTCTGGTTCAGTTTGCGCAACCTGCGACAGCATCCGGGCCGGGCACTGACTGTACTTGTCGGGATTGCACTGGGGGCGGCGGTTTTTACCAGTGTAAGACTTTCCATCCATGCATCGCTGGATTCTTTCAATCGCAGCATGGAATTAATTTCCGGTCGGGCCGACCGGGTTTTGGTCCGACCCGGGGGGAGGGTGCCGGAGCAGCTGGTTGCAGAATTACTCAAACATCCCCTTATTGAGACGGTTTCGCCACTGCTTTCGATTTACATCCGGCCCCGACGGCCAAACTCAGATCCTTTTTTTCTGATCGGTGTTGACCCCATCTTGGACCGTTCCTTTCGCAGCTGGCAAATTGCCGGAAAATCCAGCGAGGAAACCGATTCCTGGCTGAAATTATTGAAAGACCCCTACACCCTAATTATCGCGGAACGTCTGGCGCGCGACCATCAATGGCAAGCAGGCGATTATATTTATCTGGAAAATGCTCAGCGGACCGCGCAGTTTCAAATCGCCGGAACCATGGCGTCCCAGGGTTTGGCCTTGGCCGAGGGCGGCCGGGTGGCGCTGACGGACATCGCCACCTTCCAGGAGTTCACCGGGGAGTATGGGCGGGTGGACCGCATCGATTTGCGATTTAAGCCGGGTGTGGCGGATCGGGATCTGGCAGCCATCCGCAAAATATTACCTGACGGCGTCATATTGAGTTCCCCTCTGGCTGCCAGGGAGAGCGGGCGGGGGATGATACGGGCCTATCAGCTCAATCTTTCCATTTTAAGTTTTGCATCTTTGTTCGTGGGTATGTTTCTGGTTTACTCTCTGGTTGCATTGAACGCCGCCTCCCGTCGGCACGAACTGGCGGTTTTACGTTCCACCGGTGGATCGTCGTATCTTCTGTTACTCGTGTTTTTGGCAGAAGGTGCGTTTTTCGGTATCGGCGGCTGGATTGTAGCGATTCCCGTCAGCACCTTTCTGGTGAAGTATTTGTTACACGGCGTGAGCCAAACCATTTCGACCTTGTTTGTGCGCGTGCAGGTGGATACCATTTCTCTCGGTGTTTGGGAGATAGCGCTGAGCTTTGGGGTGACTGTGTTAATATCTGTTCTGGCAGCGCTACAACCTGCCCGGGAAGCCATGCAGGTGTCACCCAAAGAAGCCCTGGCAGTATCCCAACATGGCATGTGCACTAAAAAATCGTCTCGCAACCTCGCGCTGACAGGTCTGGTTAGTATTATACTGGTTCTGCCTTTATCGCGGCTTCCCGGCGTGCTGGGTGTGCCCCTGCCGGGATATTTTGCATTTATTCTTCTGTTTGTGGGATTTTCTTTGCTCATCCCCTCGTTGCTGGTGCATATGGGCAATTGGTTTTCGCCGTTGATAGGCCGCTTTGCCGGGGTAACGGCATATCTGGCGGCCCGCTATGTGCGAGACAGCGGAACCCGTACCGCTGTTTCCGTTGGGGCGCTTCTTACGGCCGTGGCCATGTTTGCATCGCTGGTTATTATGATCCACAGCTTTCGCCAGACAGTGGAAATATGGGCTTATCAGACCATCAGCGGTGATTTGTTTCTGACACCCAAACTCAACGAGATCAACCAATTTCGCCAACCGATATCCGCTCCCGTAGCGGACTGGTTTCAAGGCCTGGGTGACGAGCTTGATTTTGATATTGTACCCAATCGACGATATTTTCTCAGCTATGACAATTTTCCCTTCGAGTTCGAGGCCCTGGATCTGGATGTTTTTTTAAAGTACTCAGATTTTTTCTGGATGGAAGGTGAACCGGATAGAATTCGGCCCCGCCTGCGGCGCGGAGAAGGTGTGATTATTTCCGAAGTGTTTTCTAACCGCACAGGATTAATGGTTGGGGATACCTTCAGTACCCGGATTGAAACGTCCCTGGTTGAATTACCGGTTTTGGGAGTGGTGCGGGACTATCGTACCCAGGGCGGTGTGGTCTTTTATTCCCTGGAGCAGTTCAAAGCGCGCTATCATGACCCTCACTGGAGCGGGTTGCGCGTATTCTTTCGGGATCGAAACCAGGACCTGGAAGCTGCGGTTGCCGATCTGAGAAAGAAAATTGTCGAGCGCTGGGGTGGCGACCTGGATATGATCAGCGGCGAGGCGCTGCGGGCATCCATTCTGCGGGTTTTCGATGAAACCTTTGCAGTTACAACGGTGTTGCTGCTCATTGCCTTGGTGATAGCGGCATTGGGGATTACCACGACCCTGACGGTTCTGGTATTGGAGCGCTCCCGGCAACTTAATATGCTGTTTGCGATCGGCGCTGATTTCGGCCAGATTCGATCGATGATTTTCTGGGAGGCGGCCTTCATGGTGGTAGCGGGTGAGCTGGCCGGGATCGTCTGCGGCTTTATCCTATCTTATTTGCTGGTCTACGTGATCAATCGCCAATCATTTGGTTGGACGTTTCTATACGGGGTGGACTGGGGAGCGCTTGGCATGTCTTTGCCGTTGATTATTTTGACCGCGCTGGCAGCGGCGCTGCCGGCCATAAAGATGGTTTTTCGGCAGCCACCGGCGATGTTGTTGCGGGAATGAAGAATGGGTAATTGGTATTTATTGGTATTGGGTACTGGGCAGAGAGCATAGGGCTTGGGGCTTAAGGCAGAGGGCATAGGGCAAAAGGCAAGGGGCGCAGGGCATGGGGCATAGGGCGAGGGGCATAGTGCAGTGAGCAGAAAGGAGGGGGTATTGGGTGTTAGTTGTTCCAGGGTACAGCGGTTCAGCTATCCCGGTTGAAAAGTGCTAAGCGTGGCATCCTAAAGGGATTTTGCATCCATAGCGGCGGCGAGACGATTATGCTCAATGGCGAAAGTGGCCAATTCCGGGGTCGTGTTAAAATATAAGCAATGTCAGTGTATTACAACCTCTGAACCCAAAACCCTGAACCTTGAACCAATCATCATGAAACACAGATGTTTCTTTTTTATCGTATTTTTTCTGATTATCAGCCGGCCGACGTTGGCTGAGGAACCGTCAGATTATCTAACCATCACCGGTCCCTGTAACCTCGAATTTCCCAAAGACCATGGCGCTCATCCGGGGTACCGCACCGAATGGTGTTATTACACCGGCAATTTACGCTCACAAAACGGCGATCTTTATGGATTCCAGCTGACCTTTTTCCGTAGCCAAATCAGTCCGCCGGGTGCCGATAAAACCTGGCCTGATCCGCCGTCCGCCTGGCGCACCCAGCAGATTTATCTGGCCCACGCCGCCGTTTCGGATATCGCCGGAAAGCGACATTTGCAGACCGAATTGGTCGCCCGCGAGGCCCTGTCCATGGCCGGTGTACTGCTGCGGCCGCCCGAGACGGTTGTATTTCTTAAAAACTGGTCGGCTCGCATCGGCGCCGAGGTCCAGGTGCTCAATGTCGATACGGATGAGTTCTCCTATGAGCTGACCTTGAAATCCTTGAAACCACTGGTTTTGCACGGTCGGGCCGGTTACAGCCTGAAGGGTTCATCACCGGAAAGAGCCAGCTGCTATTATTCCTATACCCGGCTTGCAGTGGAAGGTCAATTGACTCTCGGCGGGAAAACGATGGCTGTTCGCGGGCAAGGATGGATGGATCATGAGTTCAGCACGGCGGTTTTAGAACCGGGCATCAAGGGATGGGACTGGTTCAGTTTGCAATTGTCCGATCGGACGGAAATGATGCTATTTTTATTGAGGACGGATGATGGTGGTATCAGCGCTGCTTCCGGTGGAACCTTTGTCGATCCTGACGGGAACACCCGGGCCATCGGGAAGGATGAATTCGCTGTGACCATAGATGACACCTGGAAAAGCCCCCATTCCAAGGCCGTGTATCCTTCACGCTGGCGGCTGCAGGTTTTTCCATACTCTCTGGATTTAACCATTAATCCCAACCTGGCAGATCAGGAAATGCGGACGTCTGCGAGCACCGGCGTCACCTACTGGGAAGGCAGTGTGTCGATCAGGGGGACACGGGACGAAAATCAGATCAACGGTCAGGGGTATGTCGAGCTGACCGGCTATGCCGAGGGTTTTGACAGGCCAATGTAAAAGGGAAAATATTGTTATGAAAACACACGGAATCTTGCTAAAATCGTAAGAAATTTGCCACTAAGACACGAAGGCACAAAAAAAGGAATATAATCTTTGTGGCTTAGTGCCTTGGTGGCAGAACGGTTATCCAATCCCGGCGAAGAACGGCCAACCTTAAATCCATGCATCCTGGTACGGAGACATTCCCATGCCCAGCAGAATTTTATTGATTATCTTATGCTCGATGGCGATGGTACTAAGCGCCTGTTCTCTTAGTCCGCAATATAAGAAGATGGAGGCTCAGCTGGAAGATTTACGGATTCAGGCATCTCAGGCCGAGCGAAGACTTCAAGAAATGGCAGCTGAGCTTAAAGACTCACAGGTAGCGAGGAATAAATGGGCCCAAGACTTAAAATATCTTCAGGTCCAACACACTTATTTGAAAAAAATTAACCTGCAATTGTCAGAAAACCTCAAGATTCTCAGGTTGGAACTAAAGAAGAAGGAATCCGTCATCGAGCTCCAGGGGCAAGTGATTCAGCTGTTGGATGATACCAAGAAGACCATTGAAACCAGCTTGAAAGATCAAATCGCGGCCCAAGAGGTCGAAGTGATCGAAGCAGCAAATAAACTGAAGGTCATATTTGTGGATAAAATCCTTTTTGATTCCGGAAAGGCTGAAATTAATCCAAAGGGGCAAGAATTGCTGCGGGTGCTGGCAATGTCTCTGGCAGAAAACAACAATCATAATATCGTGATTGAGGGCCATACCGATAATGTCCCTTTGAGCGCCTATTTGATGAAACGCTTTCCGGGCAACTGGGAACTTTCAACTGCCAGGGCGTCGGCCGTCGCCCATTTTTTTGAAGAGACAGGGGCGATTGATCCGCAAAGGCTTTCCGCCTGCGGATACAGTTATCACCGACCGGTGGCTGCCAACGATACTACTGAAGGCCGCCGTCAGAACCGGCGCATTGAAATTGTTCTCGAGCCACCTGAATGAAGGCGAGAAATAAGGTGATTTAGATCATGATCGGCTTTCAACTGACAACTTGTTGTAAAGAGCTTTTGTTTTAAGTGTTTTTGATTCAGCAATGAATAAATGTAATTTGTTATTTCTGGTTTATAGATGTCCAGCACTTGCTCAATTATGGAAAGAATTACTATGCATCCCTTGCGGTTGCTGTCAACGGCCTATCTAACCGCACTCTTGATCTCCTTCAATTTTGTCATGCCGGATACCGTAAATCCCGACAGCGGGACTCCTGGGCTGAATGTCGTGCGCATCACCCCTGCCGGTAAGGATGTGCCCTCCGGGCGATAGATCGTTATTGAGTTTAATCGGGCGGTGGTGCCGGTGGGGCGCATGGAACGCAACGCTGCTGAAGTTCCCATCACCATTTTACCGGAAGTAGACTGCCAATGGCGCTGGCTGAATACCCGTGCGCTGGCCTGCCAGCTCGATGAAAACGATGCCTTAAAGCCTGCGACCCGTTATGATGTTGTCGTAAAGCCTGGAATCAAGACCGAAGACGGCACCACCCTCACCGAACCGGTGGTGCATTGGTTTATCACCGAACGTCCCAAGGTACGCCATGCCTGGTTTAGAACCTGGAAAGCCCCCGGGGTGCCTTTTATTCGCCTGACCTTCAATCAACCGGTTTTCAGAGAATCCGTGGAAAAACATGTATTCATGATGTTGGATGTCCCCGACAAACAACGGATCGGGCTGAAGGTGGAACCGGATCCTGATGACAAGCAAACACCTTCGATTCTGCCCCTGCCCGGTGAAAAGATAGCGCTGGTACCGGATAATTCATCGAGTGATTCATCCGGAAGTGTAACTGAGAAATCACTGGCAGACCACAGAACCGCCGCACGACGGGTCTGGCTGATATCTCCTAAGGTTGAAATTGCTCCCGACACCCAGGTGACGTTGAAAGTGGCGCCGGGCCTGGTGTCGATTAGCGGTCCTGAACGGGGCGGGGAAAATCGTGTCTTGGTGGTGTTTCATACATTTCCGGAATTTGCGTTTGAGGGGATCGAGTGCACCGATAATGCGAATAAAAAAATCACCATAGGAGCGGTTGAGGAAGAATTGGGGATTGAAGAGCGCTGCAATCCTTTGACACGGGTGGCACTGGTGTTCAGTGCGCCGGTCGTCGAAGAAGACATCAGAGATCATGTGAGCTTCGTGCCGGATCTGGCCGGAGGTAGAAAAGACTATGATCCCTGGGCCAATCGCCGGGGGTATTCCAGGCTGCGCTCTCCCCACCAGAAAGGCCGCCAGTATCGTGTTTGGCTACCGGAAGTGTTGCAGGCTTATCAGATGTATTCCATCCAAAGCGATCCGGTTAAATTCAAGGATGAATTCGGTCGCACCCTGCCGGCTTCAATCGATATGCAGTTTGCCACGGATCACCGACCGCCGGATTTTACCCTGACCCACCCCCGAGCAGTGCTGGAAAAAGACCTGGATTCTGAAGTGCCCCTGGTGGTGACCAATCTAAAAGAGGTTACCCTGACTTATGATCGTCTGACAATCAAGGGAGAACAAAGCGGCCGAAACCTCGTGCTTCAAGTTCCGCAAGCAAATGATATGGCTTTTCGAACTCCACTGCAGGTTCGCGAGATGCTCGGCGGCCAATCCGGCGTGGTTCAGGGACGGGTGGATACCCGTCCCACGGTGTCCAAGCATCTCCGGAATCGCTCGTTTTTCGCCCAGGTAACACCGTTTCAGGTGCATGTGAAGATCGGACATTACAATACCCTGGTGTGGGTAACGGAATTTAAGACGGGACATCCCGTAGCGGGGGCCACGGTAAAAATCTTTCGCGATGCCTACACAACGGCATTGCCGCAACATTCTAATGTTCTGACCCGGGCGGTGACGGATGCCACGGGCGTTGCCATGCTGGCCGGCACCCGGGAAGTCGACCCCAAACTAACGTTTTTGCATTCCTACAAAATGACCGAACCCCGCCTGTTTGTGAGAATCGAGAAGGCCGATGACCTGGCCCTGGTGCCCCTGGAATACCAGTTTCGGGTCGATACCTACCGGACCTCACGCTATTCGGTATCTCCTTATATGCGTCGGCGCTACGGACACATTCACACCTGGGGCACCACGGCCCAGGGCGTGTATAAGGCCGGTGATACGATCCAGTACAAGCTATATGTTCGAGACCAAAACAATGAGACGCTCGTGCCGGCACCCAAGAAGGACTACACCCTTGAGATCATCGATCCGACGGGAAAAATCGTGTACACCGTTGCCGATATCACGTTATCAGATTTCGGTGCTTATGACGGCGAGTTTGCGGTGGCGAAAACCGGCGCTGTGGGCTGGTATCGCTTTCAATTAAAAGCCGCCTTCTCTGAGGACAGCTGGGAGCCGGTGCGAGTGCTGGTAAGTGATTTTACACCGACACCTTTCAGGGTGACCACGGACCTCAACGGCCGCAATTTTCAACCGGGAGACAGCGTTGCGGTCGCCACCCGGGCCAGGCTGCACTCCGGCGGCCCCTATACGGCTGCCGGCAGCCGGGTGACCACGACCCTGGAATCTCGACCCTTTCGGTCGAAAGATCCGTCTGCCCGGGGATTTCGATTCAGTACCTATGTTACCGGTGCCCCTTCCAAACAAAGCGTCCATCAATTTGAAGATGCCCTGGACGACAAGGGCAATTTGATGACCCAATTCACCCTGGCAGAAAGTAAAATTTTGTATGGCCAGTTGGTGGTTGAAAGCGCGGTGAGAGATGATCGGGGTAAGTACATCGCGGGCCGGACCACGGCAGACTATGCCGGACGCGACCGGTATGTGGGCCTGCGCTCCTTGGACTGGGTTATGAATGAGGATGAGCCGGCTGCAGTTGATCTGCTGGTGGTGGATGCCTTGGGAAAGCCTCGGGACGATGTGTCCATCGAGGTCAAAGTTGAACGCCGGGAAACCCGGGCTGCCCGGGTCAAAGGCGCCGGTAATGCCTATCTGACCCACTACACCCATGAATGGGTCGAGATCGCTGACTGCGAACTGCAATCCCAATTGGCGCCGGTTCATTGTGGGTTTACCCCCCGGGATCCCGGCTCCCATCGGCTTACGGCCACGATTCAAGACACCCGCAACCGGACCCACAGCAGTGAAATCTATCAATGGGTGGTCGGCAAGGGTCGGGTCGTTTGGCAGGAGCGGCCGGACAACAGCCTGGAAATCATTGCCGAAAAATCGCAATATGGCGTTGGTGATCGGGCCCGCTATCTGGTAAAAAACCCTTTTCCCGGCGCCCGCGCCCTGATTACCATCGAACGCTACGGCGTCCTAAAAAGTTGGCTGCAAACATTGCCAAGCGCCACCCCCATCATCGAATTCGAAGTTCAGAAGGATTTTTTGCCGGGGTTTTTTCTATCGGTGGTCGTCACCTCCCCACGGGTTGGATCAGCGCCGCCTGACAACCAGGTGGATCTGGGAAAGCCGGCCTTTCGCATGGGTTATGTCAAGGTGCCGGTTACAGATCCCCATAAAGAGATCGTGGTGCAGGTTATGCCCCAGCGGGAGAGTTATAAGCCGCGGGATCGTGTGAAAGTAGAACTGACGGCGGCACCCCGACATGCGGCCGATGGTGAGCCGATTGAACTGGCCGTGGCCGTGCTGGATGAAGCGGTGTTTGACTTGCTGGTCCAGGGCCGGGATTATTTTGACCCCTACAAGGGATTCTACACGGTCGACGGCCTCGATCTGGAAAACTACAGTTTGCTCATGCGGTTGGTGGGGCGGCAGAAATTCGAGAAAAAAGGGGCCAACACCGGCGGGGGCGGTGGGCCGGATATCAGCCTGCGGTCGGTATTTAAGTTTGTCAATTACTGGAATCCTTCCATTCTTGCGGATTCGGCGGGCCGGGCGGCCATTGAGTTTGACGTGCCGGACAATTTGACCGGCTGGCGGGTGCTGGCCATGGCGGTGACGCCCGGAGACCGCATGGGGCTGGGAGAGGGCCATTTTAACGTCAATCGACCCACCGAAATTCGACCGGTGATGCCCAACCAGGTAACAGAAGGCGACAGATTCGAAGCCGGCTTCAGCATCATGAATCGCACACCTCAACACCGGCGCCTGACCGTGGACCTGTCGGCCCAGGGCGTGATTGAAACCGCTGCCGGGCAAAGGATTCGACAGATCAGCCATACCCTGGAGATTGCGCCGTTTAAACGTGTTATGGCTTGGCTACCGTTGAAAACCACGAACGACGGATCTGTCACATTGACTGCTCGCGGTGGTGACACGCTGGATCAGGACGGGATCGTTCACACCATCGACGTCCAGAAACGCTATCGTCTGGAAACCGCGGCCACCTATGGATCGATAGTAACACCAGAGGTGACCGAACGAATCCTTTTTCCGCGGGACATTCGTACGGATGTCGGAACCCTGAATCTGGTGCTGTCACCCTCCGTGATCGGCAATCTCGAAGGCGCTTTCCGTTACCTGCACGATTATAGCTACAGTTGCTGGGAGCAAGTCCTCACCAGGGGGGTAATGGCCTCCCATTACAACAACTTAAATGCATACCTGGCCGGAGACTTTACCTGGCAGGGCAGTGGGCACTTGCCGCAGGCCATGCTGGAGCGGGCTGTGGAATACCAGGCGCCCAATGGCGGAATGACGTATTTCCATTGCCCAGGATCGTAATGTCAGCCCATATCTCAGTGCCTATACGGCCCTGGCATTCAACTGGCTTCGCAAAAGCGGCTATAACATACCGGCAGCGGTTGAGGAAACGCTGCATGGATATCTTCTCACCATGCTGCGCCGGGACGTGATGCCGGATTTTTATTCCAAAGGCATGGCCTCAACAGTGCGGGCTGTGGCGTTGGCGGCCCTGGCTGGTCACGGCAAAATAAACCGATCCGATCTGCAGCGCTACCAGCCCCATCTGCCCCAAATGAGCCTTTTCGGCAAGGCCCATTTTTTTCTGGCAGCTTTGGCCATCAAGGACTCGGAGTCCATCCGCAGCGATCTAGTGCGGGCGGATATTTTCGTGTCTCTTCCGACAGCCCGAAATTTTGTGGTGGTCGACGATCCCGTGCCCGGCGGCCTGGAACCCCTCAATCGGGATCTGGCGACGGCTTCGACGGTGGATGCCGATAAAGGCGACTTCAAGCATGCCGGAGGGTCGTGGTGGTTTCGTTATAGCGACTGGTCGTCCTATGGGGTTTCGCGCTGGAGCTTTTATCATCAGGAACTGC
>JARFPZ010000003.1 GCA_029288035.1 Desulfosarcina sp. | reverse complement strand
CGGGCTGAGGTCGGTATGGTCTTCCAGCATTTTAATCTGTTTCCCCACTTGACTATTTTAGAGAATCTGACCCTTGGCCCCATTTGGGTTCGCAAAGTCCCCAAAAAGAAAGCCGAAGAAACCGCCATGTATTTTCTGAATAAGGTACAGATTGCAGAACAGGCCTTGAAATATCCCGGACAACTTTCCGGAGGTCAGCAGCAGCGCGTAGCCATTGCCCGCAGCCTCTGCATGAATCCCAAAGTGATGCTTTTTGACGAACCGACCTCTGCCCTCGACCCGGAAATGATCAAGGAAGTACTGGATTCCATGATCGAGCTTGCCCGGGAGGGCATGACGATGATTGTGGTATCGCATGAGATGGGGTTTGCCAAGAGCGTTGCTCATCGGGTGCTTTTTATGGATTATGGTAAAATTGTAGAGGCCAACACGCCGGACGAGTTTTTTGACAATCCCCAGCACGATCGCACAAAGCTGTTTCTGAGTCAGATTTTGCATTAATTGGTTCCTTGCAGCTTGTTGTTAGAAAAAAGGACTAAGATCCCCCAGTATAGTAAATTTCCCCCGAACCTTCCTAATACGGAAAGGACTACTACTCATAGAACGTTTCCTCCTCTTCCACTGACCAGAATTTACCTCTATTTGCCTAAAAATCAGCAGCCATCAGCAGAGATGGCTCCGGCCCCTTCCAGGTACCATCCTTATGCTCCCAGGTCGGTGGTCGCTGATTTAAGTTTTGTCTTTTCGTTGCCGATATAGACCTATCCTAGTTGAACCGGAATTGACCAATCAATGTTTGTTGGAAAGATCCAATTATTTTTTTGACGACCTCTGAAAAAACTGTGTCCTGGGCATGTCGCAGGTGAGCGGAGGTCCGAATAGAAGGAGATAAGCATGAATTTGTATTACGAGGTTGGTGATCAACAGGTCGGGCCCATCGGAAAAAGCGAGCTTCAATCGTTGGTTAAAGCCAAAAAACTGAATGCCAAGACCATGGTTTGGCAGGAGGGAATGGAAAGTTGGGAGGAGCTCGGTGTTTTTGTCCGCAATTGGCAGGGTAAAGAAGTTCAAAAGGACGATCAGGCAGATCCTGCTCCCACGTCCGTTTGTTCTGAATGCGGTCAGGCATTTGCAGATGAAGATATGATCCGATTTCAGGATTCATGGGTGTGCGCCGAGTGCAAACCAATGTTTGTCCAAAAAGTAAAAGAAGGGGTGTCCGTTACTGGTGTCATGGACTACGCCGGTTTCTGGATTCGTACCGCTGCATTTGTCATCGACTTATTCATTATTGGGATTGTCAATTTGGTCATTTTCGTGCCGCTGGGTATGTTGATGCCCACTTCTCCCGATAGCCCCATGGCCCTTCTCTCGTTCATGCCGGTGCTCATGCTCTTGCAATATGGCATACCGGCTGCCTATGACACATGGTTCGTCGGTAAATATGGTGCCACCCCCGGAAAGATGGCCTGCAAGCTAAAAATTTCTGTGACAGACGGCAGCCGTTTGAGCTATCTCAGAGCACTCGGCCGACATTTTGCCAAATATCTCAGCGGAATGATATTGGCAATCGGTTACATTATGGCGGCATTTGACGACCAGAAACGTACGCTGCACGACCGTGTCTGTGAGACAAGGGTGGTCCGCAGCTAGCTCCTGACATGCCGATTGTTTGATAAATTGTGTCAAACAAGTTCGATTGGGTATTACAAACAAAAAATATTTTAAGTGTTCAGTGTTCAGGGGTTCAGTAAAGGGAAGATCATCCTTCCTGAACACTGAACACACTCCTTACCTGAGGCGTCGAAGCAATGATAACGTTGATTCAAAGTTCGAGCAAATTTCAAATATATTTGGATAGTAATCATTGCTTCGAAGTGAAATAGAAAAAAGAGACGAATGACGTCATCGATGTATATCAACTTGCCCTTGGGATGATGAAATGAAAATTAAATTAACAATCAAAGGAATTCACCCGTGCTTGGCTGTACAAAATGCGCATCGCCTTTAAGCAATACAATGATTAACTCCGATTCACTGACTGCCTGTCCGTCCTGCAGCAGTCTTCTGCGGGCAGACGTTTTTCCGGCAGTATACAGATCGCCGCCCATTGGTCATTCCGGTGAAGCATTGCAGATCAATAACGAGGCCGGATGCTTTTATCACCCTGGTAAAAAGGCCGTAACTCCTTGTTCCGCCTGTGGTCGGTTTGTGTGCGCTTTGTGTGATGTGGCGCTAAACGACCGGCATTTGTGTCCTACATGCTTTGAAAAAGGAAAAAACAAACGAAAAATAAAAAGCCTGGAAAATCAGCGAACCTGCTATGATAGCATTGCCCTACTGGTGGCAACGGTTCCGCTCATGGTCTACTTTATCACCCTCTTTACCGCTCCCCTGGCGATCTATTTAGCTGTCAGGCATTGGAATACGCCATCCGGCATCATCCCCCGGACCAGAATCCGCTTTATATGGGCATTTATTCTGGCAGGTATACAAATTACGGCCTGGATTTTGTTTTTTTCCAAACTGGCGCTGTCGACATAACGAATATCATGACAAAAAAAGAAAAAGAATACCAAAAAATACGTGGAACCAAAAAAGGTTTTCTGATTGGCAAGTATACCCTCTGGCAGGGGGGCGACCACCTGCTTCAAATTTATTCCCGGGTCGGCGTTGAAGACTATAAGCGATTTTATTTCAATGATATTCAGGCCATTATCAGCCGCAAGACTATTGCCGGTAAAGTCCAAAATATTGTGCTGGGATTATTACTTCTGCTTTTCACCATGCCGGCAGTGTTAAATGATGGCGGCTGGTCTCTATTTTGGGCAGCTTTGGCCGGTGTGTTACTGATATTAGTGTTAGTAAATTTGTTCAGAGGACCTACCTGTGAAACAAAACTCCTGACCGCCGTACAGACTGAAAAATTACAGTCATTGCATCGGCTGAAGAACGCAATCAACGTCATGGACCGTTTACGATCTGTTATCCAAAGCGTTCAGGGGAGGCTATCACGGGAAGACCAGGGTAAAATACCGGTTCGTCGCGTCAATGAGAATGCGGTCAACGGATCGTCACAGAAAATCGCCGGTTTAAAAACGCTGCCTCGGCATGAAAAAGGCAGATTCCATCTGGTTCTGTTCAGTTTACTGGTAGTGTATGGTGGGCTGACATCCTCGGGATTTTTTTTCAATAGTGTCATTGTGACGTTTCTAAGCGCCGTCGCGGCCATTTGCATGGGAATTTTTGTCATCATTGCCCTCGTCAAACAGCATAACACGGATATGTCTAATACCTTGCGGAACGTCACCTGGGCCTCCCTAAGTTTTGTCGCTATCACCTTCGTCGCGGGATACGGAGTTAGCATGGTAGTTGCATTCAAGAATCCGGGCCTTGCATATAACCAGTGGGAATTATTTAAATCCATATCCAGCCTTTCACCCTGGGAAAATCCTCTCGTACTGGGTTTTGATATATTTGCGATTTGCGGCGGATTTATTCTTGGTATTGCGGGAATGTTAACGCTGAAACAATCCGGATGATAGAATAGCTGCCCAATGCAAGATCTGACACATCAACGCTGCCACCATCATCAATTCCGCGAAGCGGTGGCCCGATGTCCCGAGTGCGGTCGATTTTTCTGTCGGGAGTGCATTACGGAGCATGCGGATAAAGTTCTCTGCGCGTCCTGCCTGGGGAAGACGTCCGGGTCGGACGGAGCAAGCTCACACCGGTTTCAATGGTTTTTCCGTCCCGCTCATTTTTTGCTCGGGTTAATGCTTATGTACATTCTTTTCTATTATCTCGCTCAATTTCTGATGGCATTCCCCTCATCTTTCCATGAGGGAACCCTATGGCAATCCGGGTGGTGGACGGGTTCATGAAAACGAAATCCAAAAAGCACTACAAAAGCGCCATTCGCATCATCGAAGAAGCGGTTCATTTACTGCGATCCGCACCGGGCAGCCTGCTTGCCGGTTATTATATAGGCAGTATCCCCTTTGTTCTCGGGCTGATGTATTTCTGGGCTGATATGAGTCGCAGTGCAAATGCCGGTGAACATTGCACCCTGGCTGCACTGAGCCTTGCTTTTTTGTATATTTGGATGAAATTCTGGCACGCCGTTTTTGCCCATCAGGTCAGGGCACAAATGACCGGCCAGCCACCTTGCAATTGGCCTTGGCAACGAATTGTATCCGTTGCGGCCACCCAAAGCCTGATTCAAGCTACCCGCTTTATTGTGTTGCCCATCGCCGGGGCGATGTTGATTCCCTACGGGTATTGCTACGCGTTTTATCAAAATGCCGCCGCTTATGTCGGAGGAGATCCTCGAAACATTACCATTTCGTCCGCCTGTAAGTGGGCCTGGCGGCAGTCCCGGCTTTGGCCCAGGCAGAACCACCTGTTAATTTGTATATTCTGGATATTCGGGGTTGTAATTTTTCTCAACATCTCAATTACAGCCTTTATCCTTCCTCAGATGGTAAAGACCCTTTTTGGCATTGATTCTATCTTCACCCTGAGCGGCATGCGGATGATCCTCAATACGACATTTTGGATCGCCATGTTAGGAACGACCTATGTGTGCCTTGACCCGTTTATCAAGACGGCCTATGTGCTGCGATGCTTTTATGGATCGGCCCTTAAATCCGGAGATGATCTCAAAACGGAACTCAACCTTGCATTGGCCGGCGGGAAAAAAATGGCCATGGGAATGATGGTCGTAGTGCTGTGTGCCATTCCTTTTACCTGCCTTGCCGGGCAATCCTTTTCTGTATCTCCTAAGGAATTAGACCGCTCCATAGAAGAAACCCTGGAACGACGCGAGTTTGCCTGGCGCATGCCACGGGAAACTGCCCAAGCGGGAGAAGAGGAAGCAAAAGGCCCGCTCGAAGCGGCAATCAAATGGCTGCTGGAGGGGCTGGCCAAAGTCATCCGGAAAATCGAACAGTGGAACTCTCCGTTTTTCGAATGCCTGGAAAATCGGATGCAAAAGGGCAATAAGAAAACGGGGTCTTCGAATAAAAGCTGGATCACTTCCGTACGAGCTGTCTTGATTTTACTTTTACTGTTGTTTTTAGCCGTCCTGATCTTCGTTTTTTTTCGAATCTGGCGCCACAAGCATACCGGAACCATTGCAGCAGTGGCTGCCGGCGTTCCCCCCCCGCCCGATTTAAACGATGAAAGCACCAAAGCCGATGATCTGCCGGCCAATCGATGGCTGGTGTTGGCAGAAGAGCTCACCACAAAAGGAGAGTTACGCCTGGCCATGCGTGCCTTGTATTTGGCAACCCTGGCGTATTTGGCCGAACATCAAATGATTACCATCGAAATATACAAATCCAATCGGGAATATGAGCAGGAGCTAAGGCGCCGGGCCCATGAACGCAAAGAGCTGCTCACCATTTTCGCAAAAAGTTTGAATTTGTTTGAACATGTCTGGTACGGCAGGTACCGCATCCCACGCTCCGAATTTAATGACTACGCAGCGAATCAGAAAAGGATTCTGACATTTGCCTAAGACGACCACCATAGGATCCCTCCTGTTGGCTGCACTGTTGATAGCTTTTCTGTTTGGTGTTGGTCATCTGTTTGTACTGCGCTTTCAAACCGGCGATATCTATCCGCCATATTCTTCCCTGCGTAGCGACCCGTTGGGAACCCGGGTACTTTACGAAAGCCTGGAGAATCTCAGTAATATAAACCTTGAGCGCAATTATCGCTCTCTGCATTCATTGAAGCCGGAACCCGGCACCACTTTTTTTTATTTGGGGGCCTCGGCCGATGACTACCATCCGGTGCCGCAGGAATTGATTGACGTCTGTGATCGACTGGTAAACTCGGGTGGCAGACTGGTGGTGTCTTTTTTGCCGTTAAACAAGACACGCAAGAAAGGGGATAAACTAAAAAAGGAACCCGAATCTCAAAAAGTGGAGAATATTGAGTGCCGGGAAGCGCCGCAGAAAAACACCATGATCTCCATCCAAGAGCGCTGGGGGGTTGGATTTGAATTCAACCAAAATCTACCGGTCGAGGATGAGGACCCTCCGCCTCTTAACGCTATTTCACAACGGCAGGGCCTCCCACCGATTATTTCATGGCATTCTAATCTCTATTTCGATCTGCTTGATAGTATCTGGCAGGTGCTCTATACCAGTGAAGGATTCCCGGTGATGATTGAACGATCGTTCGGCAAGGGCAGCTTGGTTTTGAGTGCAGATTCCTTTTTCATCAGCAATGAAGCCCAGCGGTTCGAGAGACAACCTAAATTACTTGCATGGCTATTGGGGCGTAACGCCAAGATTATATTCGACGAAGCGCACTTCGGAATTTATAAGCAGCCGTCAGTGGCTGCTCTTCTCAGGCACTACCGGTTCCAATGGGCTTTTTTTGTACTAGCCGTAATGGTCGTGTTGTTTGTCTGGAAAAATGCGATTTATTTTGTGCCGCCTTGTAAAGATGAGCTTCCACCGGGGGCTGATGTGGTATCGGATAAAGATTATACCCGAGGACTCATCGCCATGCTGCGCCGCAATATCCCGAGCAGCGAAATCCTTCAGGTTTGCGGGCAGGAATGGAATCGGACGTTTAGGAAAAATAAACGAATACAACCTGAAGCATTTGAGCGTGTGAAAGAAATACTGAGGGCACACGCGCCTTCTTCCAAAAATAAAATGGATGCGGTGAATGGGTATCGGAAAATCAGCAGAACACTTCAGAGGACAAAAAGATATGAGTGAAAAAACAGAATTTTTGAAAAAAGCACTGTCGCGAACCAAGCAGGAAGTTGCCAAGGTCATCATCGGACAGGAGTCTGTCGTCGACAAGGCCTTGATAGCCATTTTTTCGGGAAATCACGCCTTAATTGAAGGCGTGCCTGGTGTGGCAAAGACACTACTTGTCAGGACGCTGGCCCATGTCATGCGCTGTGACTTTGCCCGAATTCAATTCACCCCGGATCTGATGCCTACGGACATAACGGGGACCCATGTCTTTAACTTGCAGAAGGATGCATTTTCCCTGGTGAAGGGACCGGTATTTACCACCTTTCTGCTGGCCGATGAGATCAACCGTGCGCCGGCCAAGACTCAGTCGGCCCTGCTGCAGGCGATGCAGGAAAGAACGGTGACCATCGATCGCAAAACCCATAAGCTGTCGCCGAATTTTACCGTTTTTGCTACTCAGAACCCAATCGAATACGAAGGAACTTATCCGTTGCCAGAAGCGCAAAAAGATCGATTTATGCTTAAAATCTCCATGGATCATCCCGGCCGGGAGGAAGAATTATCTCTGGCCCGGCGTATGCTAGGCAAAGAGGCTCCGGAAGAGGTATTGGTCAGCGGTCAAGTCAAACAGATTATTACACCTGAAATTTTAACCAAACTGCGAATGTCCCTGGAAGAGATCCTGGTGAAAGAAGATCTGTCCGGGTATATCGTCGATATTGTGCGAAAAACCCGGTGGCATCCCAGTGTGCTAGTGGGCGCAGGCCCCCGGGCGACTCAGGCATTAATTCTGGCCGGACGTACCCATGCCGCCATCAACGACCGTGATTTCATTACGCCGGATGACATCAAAATCATGGCCTTGCCGGTGCTGGAGCATCGTTTGATTCTGCGCCCGGAATACGAGATCGAAGGGTTGACGGTGGACGAGGTGGTCGGTGAAATTTTGAAAGAAATTGCGGTGCCGAGATGAAATTTGTTCCTCGTACAAAGCTGATAATTTGGGTAGGATTTATTTTTATCCCTGTTTCCGTGTTGGCCGCTGTCCTACCGGCAGTCACCGGGCCTGGGATTGGATTAACGGTTGGTTTCCTGGCGATTACCATCGTCGACGCAGCCGTTTCCAGAAAACTGCTGACCGGAATCCGCATCACATTGCCTGCGGTGATGCGGTTATCGGTGGGGCGCCAGAGTGAGATGACCCTGTCCATTGAAAGTGATGCTGCCAGGGTCAAACAACTGCGGCTCGGGTTGGCCTTTCCTCGAGAAATTCATTCAGAGAAGCAGGATCTCGTTACCAGGTTACCGGAGGAAACGGCGCATTCTATAGTTGCTTGGCCGTTCAAAGCCCTGAAACAAGGAAGATACATTTTTGAGAATTGTTACCTGGAAACTACCTCGCGGATGGGATTCTGGTCTCTGCGGCGGACCGAAGCAGCACGATCGGAACTGCGGGTCTACCCCAATCTTTTTAGGGAACGCAAAAAACTAAGCGGACTGTTTCTGAACAGAGGCATCGGTGTACACGCCCTCCGTCAGGTGGGGAAGGGTAAAGAGTTTGAGCAGTTAAGAGAATATCTGCCCGGAGACAGCTATGAAGATATCCACTGGAAAGCGACTGCCCGTCGCGGTCAGCCGATTACGAAGGTCTATCAAATCGAGCGTACCCAGCAGATCTATGTCATCATCGATGGATCCCGGTTGAGTGTTAGAAACTCAGATCCTCAGAGCAGCAAACCGGCAGATAGGGACCAACCGGAGGTTGATGGCTTTACCACGATTATGGAGCGTTATGCTGCCGCGGCGCTTGTTTTAGGGCTTGCAGCCGACCGGCAAGCTGATGAGTTTGGCGTATTGGCATTTGATGACCGTGCCAGAAAATTCGTGCGGGCCAAAAGCGGCAAGGCACATTATAATGTTTGTCGTGATGCCCTTCACACCTTGCAGGCAAGGAGTGTCTCGCCAGATTTTGCCGAACTTTTCACCTTTATTGCCACCAAAATCAGACGGCGTGCTTTGTTGATTTTGTTAACCAATCTGGATGACCCGGTTTTGGCGGAAAGTTTCACCGCCAATATCGATGTGATCAGCCGCCGGCACCTGGTTTTAGTCAATATGCTGAAGCCTGCCGCTGCCCAGCCGCTCTTTTCAGACCCCTCGGCCAATACGGTTGATGATATCTATCGAAAATTAGGTCATCATCTCCAATGGCGACATCTGCGAGAAACAGAAAAGCACCTTCGCCGCCGTGGGGTCGGATTTTGTCTGCTGGAAAATGAGAACCTCTGCACGGACATCGTGTCCCAGTATTTGACGGTAAAAAGACGGCAGGTACTATGATCATTAACCTACAAAAATTCATCACCGAAGAAAGACCGTTTTGGAATGAACTTGAAACTGTGCTGGAAAAGCTGGAAAAAAGACCGGAACTCAGGCTGAGCCTACCCCAACTGGAGCGGTTTCACTATCTTTACCAACAAACATCGGGGGATCTGGCAAAAATCCAAACGTTTTCGGCCGAACCGAACACGCGTGTCTACCTTGAATCATTGGTGGCAAGGGCCTTCGGGGAAATTCATGGCAGTCCTGAAAAACCCCACCGTCTGGCACCCCTGCATTGGTTCTTTACAATTTTTCCGCTAACCTTTCGTAAACACATTCGCGCCTTCTGGATTTGTCTGGCGGCTATGCTGGTCGGTGGTGCCTTCGGTGGGTTTGTGATCGTAGTCGACCCGGCCGTCAAGGAGGTTCTGCTGCCGTTCTCCCATCTACATGGTGATCCGTCCGAACGGGTTGCAAAAGAGGAGGCGGCAGACGATGATCGGCTTGCGGGCGGTAAAACCTCTTTTTCTTCCTATTTAATGACCCACAATACAAAGGTCTCTATTTTTACCCTTGCCCTGGGAGTGACCTGGGGAATCGGCACGCTGATCATGTTGTTTTACAACGGGGTCATACTTGGAGCGGTGGCGCTGGATTATGTGCTGGCCGGAGAAACGGCGTTTTTGCTGGGCTGGTTGCTCCCCCATGGGGTCATTGAAATTCCAGCCATTGTCCTGGCTGGGCAGGCCGGGTTAGTTTTGGCCGGCGCTCTTATCGGCTGGGGAAAATCCATTTCCTTGAAAGAAAGATTAAGAAACATAAGCAGTGATCTGGTGACCCTCATTATGGGAGTCGCCGTGATGTTAATCTGGGCCGGCATTGTCGAGGCTTTTTTCTCCCAGTATCATGAACCGGTCATTCCCTATGAGGTAAAGATCGGATTCGGCGTCCTGGAGTTTATCCTGCTGGTATTGTTTTTAGCCAAATCGGGGAGAAGAGGAGAAGGCAAGGGAGTCGAAGGTAAACTTGACCGCAGACACGCAGAGATGAACACAAATGATGGTAGATAAAATAAACGCTTTAACTATCAGAACACCGGAGGGAATTGAATTTTCCCGGATGCTGGCCGGTCCGGTTATGCGGTTTTTGGCCTGGTCGGTGGACTTGCTGGCAATAATGGCAATCAACAAGCTGCTGAATGTTCTTTTGGGCGTTCTTGGGCTCATCAGCCGGGACGTTGCAATGGCAGCAACGGTTCTGGGGTATTTTATTGTTTCCATCGGTTATGGAATCGTGACCGAATGGCACTGGCGCGGACAAACCCTGGGTAAAAGACTTTTGCGGTTAAGAGTCACGGACGTGCGCGGGTTGCAGCTGCGTTTCAGTCAAATTGTAATTCGAAACCTGTTACGATTCGTGGACAGCTTGCCGGTTTTTTACCTGGTGGGTGGACTGGCCTGCCTTATAAATCGGCGAGCCCAAAGACTCGGTGATTTTGTGGCCAACACCATCGTGGTGTGGAGTCCCCCGGTGGACGAACCCGACCTGGATCAACTTCTTGAAGGAAAGTACAATTCCTTTCGTAAATATCCTCACCTGGAGGCGCGCTTACGCCACCAAGTTTCACCGGCCGAAGCCCAAATCGCGCTCCAGGCTCTGGTGCGGCGGGATGAGTTCGAGCCTCAAGACCGGGTTCAGCTTTTCCAGAGTATCGTCAATTATTTCAAATCCATCGTCACGTTTCCCCAGGAAGCCACCGATAGTATTTCGGATGAGCAGTATATCCGCAATTTGGTTGATGCGCTCTACCGTCCCAAATCGACTTGGTCCATGAGCTGACCACGCTTGGTTACACCAGCGAATGCAATGTCATCCGACTGAAAGATTTTCAAAGAATTTGGCTGTTATCTGATTTCGCCGAAAATGCATAGGTTGAGGAATATCTTGCAATTTGAGGTGGATTTGGCATAAATAAACGGCAGAGGTTTTAAGGTTCAAAGGTTCAGGGTTTAAAAGTTCATTGTTCAGCCCCGCTATTGGCCGCTGAAAAGATTCGTTTGATTGAAAAGAGACTTCGGCCTCACGGAATCGCAGACACTTTCAGGTATCTTTTATGAAACCCATTGTCGCTATCGTCGGTCGCCCAAATGTGGGTAAATCGACCCTTTTTAATCGGATCACCCGCACCAACGATGCATTGGTGGACAATTTCCCAGGGGTTACGCGGGACCGTCACTACGCCGATGCGCGTTGGAATGATGTTGAATTTACACTGGTGGATACCGGCGGGTTTACCACGGGAGATGATTTTGCAGATGAAATCCGTTTCCAGGTGGATCAGGCCATTGCCGATGCGGATATCATTATTTTATTGTTGGATGGAAAAGAGGGGATTTCACCATTCGATCGGGAAATCGTCGACAATCTTCGTACCGTGGATAAACCGATCTTTTATGCCGTCAACAAAATTGACGGGTCGGAGCAGGAAGTTTCTTTGGCCGATTTCTATCAATTGGGACTGAAGAGCCTATATCCCCTGTCCGCTGAGCATCGTTACGGCGTCTCCGATCTGCTGGATGAAGTCGTCGATGCGCTGACCGGCTTTGTGACGGAACCCATTGAGGGCCATACCCGAAGCGTCATCAAGCTGGCGGTGGTGGGCCGGCCCAATGTTGGCAAATCATCGTTGATTAACCGGATATTGGGAGAAAAGCGTCTGTTGGTCAGCGACATTCCCGGGACCACCCGGGATGCCATCGATTCCGTCTGGGAAATGAATGGCAGATCTTACCGTCTCATCGACACGGCCGGAATTCGACGCAAGGGAAAGGTGCACCGGAAACTAGAAAAGTATTCCATTATCAAGGCCCTCAGAAGCCTGGATCGCTGTGACGTGGCCCTTATTGTGATGGATGCGGCCGAGGGCGTCACCGACCAGGATATCAGCGTTGCCGGCTATGCCTTTGAACGGGGATGCGGCTGCATATTGCTGTTGAATAAATGGGATCTGGTGACAAAAGACAGCAAAACCGCCAAAATGTACTACGAGCGGCTACGCCAACAGGCCAAATTTCTCAATTTTGCGCCGGCCATGACGATTTCGGCCTTGACCGGCCTACGGGTTCGGAAAATTTTCAAACAGGTTGACGAGGTATATGATCAGTATGCCCGCCGAATTTCCACCGGTGAGTTGAACAGATGCCTGGATCGGGCAATTGAAAGAAACGAACCCTCACTTCACCGCGGCAAACGTATCAAGTTTTACTATGGCGCCCAGACATCCGTCAAACCACCCACCATCGTTTGCTTTGTCAACTACCCACAGGCGGTTCATTTTTCTTACAAAAGGTACCTGATCAACCAATTCAGGGAAAAAACCGGTCTGGATAAGACGCCGATTCGGATTATTTTCAGACAACGGACAGGGCGGAAAAGGAAAGGGAAGCACTGAGAATGAGGAAGTGGGAAGGAGGAATGTAGAAATCGGAATCTCTAGTCAGCCAAAATAGCCACAGACACACACAGACATTTTTTTATCAAAGGCCGTTCTGTCTGTGTTAGTCCTTGTGTGTCTATGGCCAATAACATAATCAATGCGGAAGTAGGACTGAGGAAGACGGAAATTGGAAAAGCCAGAAGGTAAAATTGATATTTTCGACTATCATGCCCAAAAGGCCGCGGACGCCTCACGACCGCTGGCGGAGCGCCTGCGGCCGCAAAAACTGGAGGAGTTTGTCGGGCAACTGCATGCGGTGGGGGAGGGGACGTTGATTCACAGCGCCATCAAGCATGACCGGGTTTTTTCCATGATCCTCTGGGGTCCGCCGGGCTGCGGTAAGACCACGCTGGCGAGGATCATCGCCGGGGAAACCCGGGCCCATTTCGTTCATTTTTCTGCTGTGCTCTCTGGTGTAAAAGAAATTCGAGGAGTGATTGACATCGCCCGGGATCAGCGAAAACTATATCGCAAGCAAACGATATTGTTTGTAGATGAAATTCACCGTTTTAATAAAGCCCAGCAGGATGCTTTTTTGCATCACGTGGAAAGCGGATTGATTACCCTGATCGGTGCCACCACTGAAAACCCCTCTTTTGAGGTGATATCCCCGTTACTATCGCGCTGCCGGGTCATTACGCTGAATATGCTCACCGCTGAAGATATCGGCACGATAACCAACAATGCCCTGAAAGACCCCGACAGGGGGCTTGGCAAATTGAATCTTGCACTGACAGCCGATGCCTTTGATTACTTGGTTGATATCGCCGACGGAGACGCACGGGTGGCTTTAAACAATCTTGAAGTGGCCGGAGCTCTGGCAGATGCGAGAAATGATGCTGTCGACCGGACCCAGCCTGTGCACATCGGCCTCGAGGAACTGGAGCATGCGATTCAGAAAAAAGCGCTGGTGTATGACAAATCCGGAGAAGAACATTACAATATCATCTCTGCCTTGCATAAAAGCCTGCGGGGCAGTGATCCGGATGCCGCGCTTTACTGGCTCGAACGGATGCTGGCGGCCGGTGAAGATCCAATTTACATTGCCCGCCGTATGGTGCGCTTTGCGTCCGAAGACATCGGCAATGCGGATCCCCAAGCGCTCACCATAACCATGAGTGCCATGGAAGCTTTTAAGTTTTTGGGACACCCGGAAGGTAAACTGGCACTGGCCCAGGCAGCCGTATATCTCGCGACAGCTCCCAAAAGCAACCGCATATATGCCGCCTACGGGGAGGTGCAAGAGGTGGTCAAGAAATCCGGCTCGCTACCGGTGCCTTTTCACATCCGCAATGCTCCCACGCGCTTGATGAAGGATATCGGCTACGGGAAAGATTACAAATACGCCCACAACTACCAAGATGCCTTTGTTACCCAGGAGTACTTACCGGAGAAACTCAAAGGTCAGCGCTTTTACGAGCCTAGCGGGCGGGGCTATGAAAAAGTCATCAAGCAGCGGCTTGATGGGTGGCGGCGTTTGCAGGGTAAACCGCAACAAGAAGATAATAAATCAGACATTGAATAAGATTGCGCCTCAGTAACATCCCCCCATTGACGATCCGTTAGTTTGACTCTATTTTTATAGAAGTCCGTTCAGATTCATATGAATTGGTTCTAGTTACCGGAGATTTAACCATGTGCATTTACCTGTATATCGCTACCGCCATCGGTTTGTTCATTGCCACCCAAACCGACGGCCAATGGAATGTTGTAGAACATACCTTAAAGGATCATTCGCTGACAAGCATTGCAGTGACCGGGGGTGTCGTCCTGGCAGGCACCCGCGACGGCATTTGGCGCTCTGCGGACAATGGCCGAACTTGGACTGAAAGTAACCGGAATCATGCAATTCGGTATGTTCGTTGGATGGCGTCTTCGGCAACACCATCAGCAGCAATTCTGGTGGGCACCGAACCGGCGGGCATTTTTATTTCCCGTGACGGTGGCGTTACATGGAACCCAAATCCTGAGGTGAGTGTGTTGCGGGATCGACATAGTTGGTTTTTGCCATACTCACCCAATGCGGGTTGCGTGCGCGGGTTTGCAATCGCTGAATCCGGTCCCAAACGGGATCGTGTGTATGCCGCTGTAGAAGTGGGCGGTGTTCTGGTTTCCGATGACAGCGGTGACACCTGGAAACTGGTGGAGGGCAGCGACGGCAAGCCGGATTTGAATCGCGACCTCGGAACCATGATTCATCCCGATGTGCATTCGATCTCGGTACACCCCACTTCATCCGACATCGTCACGGCTGCTACCGGAGGCGGACTTTACCGTTCGATCGATGGCGGCAGAACCTGGAACAACCTTTACGATTGTTATATCCGCGCAATGTGGGTCGATCCCAACGATGCACAACACATCATTGCGGGTCCGGCCGATGGCGTATCGCGAAATGGTCGCATCGAGGAATCCTTTGACGGCGGCCGGAACTGGAAACCTGCTTCGGAAGGAATGAACGTTCCCTGGCCAAGGCATATGGTTGAACGCTTTGTCCAGGTGGGTGAGCATTTGTTTGCGATCTTGTCCAACGGCGAGCTGAGATTAAAACCATTTAAAGAGGTAAGATGGCAACGCGTGCTTCCTGAAATTGCCCAAATCAAAGCCATAGCGGCTGGAAGTTAGGCAATGTTTACGATTACACCCGACTCGCTACATTCTGAGGATGGGCCTGAGGGCGTCGACTTCTTCCATTTCCTTCACCATTATGTTGAGAAAGAGTCCCCGTGGCGTTAGAGTATCCATCAACAGTCTCATTTCTTCGGGGGTAAAGGCTCCCCTGATCAACAGCGAGCGCCCGGCCTTCTGGACTTTTTGGAAATAAGGCACCATGTCTGCAACGGGGAGGCCGATGGCATCGTTGTTGATTTGTAAGCAGGAAAGTTCTTCGATTTCAAGAAACGCATCCAATAGAAACATGGACGTCGAGTGCAAGTGCATGAAGCTGCAACTGAAAGCGGTGGCCAACATGCGGTCAACCGGCTGGACCAGCCGGCGATACAAATCGGGGGAATAGACGGCTGTGGTGTCTTCCTGTATGCGGATGATTGGCCACGGGGGCCACAGACAGTACTGGGCATCAAAATAACCGTCGTGGAAGAGTGGGATCCGCCGCCATATGGCCTCAAACATATCGCGTACGATTTCGCCCAGATGCCACAGGAGTTTGGCCGACTTTTCCGGTTCTTCCATTAAATCCATAATGCTTTCGTTGTGCCCCCGCAGGATTGCATGCAGGTCGGTGGGGCCGATTTCCGGCCCGTGACTGACGGGGAAACGACCGGCGGCTCTCTCAACCAGCGCATCGATAAACGCCATATACTTCAGGTACCAGGGATCGGCTGCATCCAGGTTCACCGCGAAGGCTTCTTTCCATTCTAGCTTGCGCTCATCACCCAGAATATTTTGGGGTAAAACGCGTAGGGGGTTTCCCAGCATGGCCGGCAGAAACGGAACGGTTACCTGGGTAGGACAGGCGCCGCGAATCATGTCGTCGTCAACGACCTCTCCTTCGCGGGCCAGGCGCACATGATCATCCATAAAATCCCGAGGCTCGACCATCTCCGGGGTCAAAAACTCCGCAGTCTCCCAGTGTTGACAGATCGCAAATTCTTCCATTGGAAACCAACCGAGCAGAGAAAAGCCGACCAGAGGCCGCTTGACATCTTCACGATTCCAGAAACACAGATATTTTTCGATTTTGGCCGGGTCATTGCCAAACGGGATTTGAGGCATCCTTCTAATCTCCGTAGCGGCATACTAATGCGGTAATAATTATTTAGACATTTTTTATCGAGATTTAATATTCACCGCAGAGCCGCAAAGTACGCAGAGAATATTTATTTTATGTTTGCCGTTAATCCTCCAAAAACACTGGCGGATAGAAAGGACGGCAACCAAAAAGGACAATACGCCCAAAATGCAAGAAATTACCTGGGCGTGCCAGAGTGAGAAAGGCACGTGATGCTATGGACTTCTTCTTTTGAATTCGGCCCTACCACCGTTCAGCGTACGATAAGTCGTACTGTTAGCGTAAAAGAGGTTATAAGTCAATTAAGTCCTGGGCTGCATCTGGGAAAGTGGAAATCATAAATCTAAAATTCCCCCAATGAGGTGGTTTACCGGAATAAAGATGGGATAAAAGTTAAGAGCCATACCATGGTCGGTTTTCATCACCACTGGTTGCATCCATGCCATAGTTTTTATGAGGATTTAAAACAACCGGGTTGCCGATCCTCTATACGAATTCTTCTCTTTACTCATATCCCTTTTTAGGGTATGACACCAGCCACATTGATATTGAAAATTGAAGATTTATGGTTCGCCACCGGCGGACCTTAATTCTTCAATACTTGTCCGCCTCTGAAGGATTCAGTCAATGCTAGATGTGATTTGCTGGAACCTTCGTTTCTTTACATCATGTTGTTAGAAAAAATGGATTAGGGGCCTAATCAGAGATACCGTCCAACAAAACTAACCATTTCTCGAGGATAAAAAATGACAACCTGCAGCCTATCATTTCCACCCCAGATTAATCTGGCAAAATTGCCGACACCGATGCAGCCCCTGCACCGGCTAAGTGAGCGGTACGGCGTTGAATTGTACGTAAAGCGCGATGATCTGAGCGGAATCGCCCTGTCGGGCAATAAAATTCGCAAACTGGAATTCGTTCTGGCCGATGCGCTGGCCCAAAAAACCGATACGGTAATTACCTGCGGTGGCGCCCAATCAAACCACTGCCGGGCCACCGCCATAGCAGCCGCCATGCTGGGCATTAATTGCCGGCTGATTCTGCGCACTCCGGACCCGTCAAATCCACCGCCGTTGGAGGGTAATATTTTATTAGATCGTATGGCCGGGGCCGAGATTGTGTGGATTACCCCGGATGAATACAAGCAGCGGGACGAATTCATGGCGCGTGAAGCTGCAACCCTCCAGACGTCCGGGAGAAAAGCCTACACGATCCCTATGGGAGCCTCCAATGCGCTGGGTGCGCTGGGGTATATTCGGGCCATGGAGGAGCTGGTCAATGACATCGCCAACTCTCTGGGCGGCGGCAATCGACCCTGCACGATCATCAATGCCGTCGGTTCCGGCGGAACCAGCGCCGGTTTAATACTAGGTGCTAAACTATTCGATGTGAGGGCCCGAATTGCGGGTGTCAATGTTAGTGACGATCGGGCGTATTTTGTGCGGGCCATTGGTGATATTTGCGAGCAGGCCATCGCGGACTATCATCTTGATGTTGAATTTAGCCGGCAGGGGGATGTTGAGATCATCGATGGATACGTCGGCGAAGGCTATGGGTTGTCAAAGGACGAGGAACTCGATCTTATATGTGATGTCGCGAGAACCGAGGGGATTTTCCTGGACCCGGTTTACACCGGCAAGGCTTTTTTCGGCATGATTCAGGAACTGAAACGTAATCCCAAATGCTTCGGAGAGCAGATCATATTCCTGCACACTGGCGGGATCTTCGGCTTATTTCCCAAAGCGGACCAACTCAGGCCGCTTCTTGAAATCCGGTAGTGAATTAGTTTCCTATAATACAAATTAGCCACAGAACCACACAGACATACACAGACATGTTGCCTCGTGAAATTCCCACATAACAGGAATTGCTGAATTGAATTATAAATGACCATCGACCTCGACCAACGACCAAGGTTAAATATTAGATGATAAATATTAATTGATAAATGTATCAGCTCAATCGATCATCAGCACCTTGGCACCACGGATCTTTCGTTCCTTAAGCTCAAGCAGCGCAGTGTTGGCATCCTCCAGGGAAAATTGCTCAACTTCGGGAATAAATGGTATCCGGGCGGCCAATTCCAGAAACTCGGTAACATCCCGTCGGGCAACGTTGGCGACGCTCTTGATTTCTTTTTCCATCCATAAATGCTGCGGGTAATCGAGCTTCAACAGATGGTCCTTGTCGGATTCTTCTTTGCGAATGGCATTGATCACCAGCCGGCCGCCGGGGGCCAACGTCTTCAGCCCTTCTACTATGGGTTTCCAGGCCGGGGTGGTATCGATGATGCCGTGCAGTTTTTTCGGCGGTTCATCTCCAGTATCACCGGTCCAGGCCGCTCCCAATTTGCGGGCAAAGTCCCTTTCCCTGGCACTGCGGGCAAATACATATGTCTCGCAATCGGGGAATCTGTGTTTTACCATCTTCAACACCAAATGGGCCGAGGCACCAAAACCGGTAAGCCCCAGTCTCTGTCCGTTCTGCAAACCGGTTAAGCGCAGGGAGCGATACCCGATGGCACCGGCGCAGAGCAGCGGTGCGGCCTGGGCATCGCTGAAAACAACGGGAATTTTATAGGCAAAATTTTGCGGTACCGTCATATACTGCGCATACCCGCCAGGGGCATCCCGACCGGTGGCTCTGAATTCACGGCATAGATTCTCAAGCCCAGCGTGACAGTAGGTGCATTGCCCGCAGGCTGAATGGATCCAGGCAATCCCTACCCGTTCGCCGAGGCGATAGCGCTTTGCCTGATTTCCGCTTTCTACTACCCGTCCAATGGCTTGGTGACCTAAAATGACAGGTAGCTGGCTGGGCGGGGTGCGGCCTTCGATTTCATCCAGTTCGGTATGGCAGACACCGCAGGCGGTCACTTTGACCACAATTTCATCGCTTTCGGGTTTTGGCTTCGGCACCTCCTGCAACACCAGTGGCTGCCGTTCTTCTTTGAGGTTGCACAGCCGGTTTAATACCATGGCCTTCATATCTGTTGCTCCCTGACTGCTGTTAAAGAAGGGGTATGTTTGGGATACTATATGCATCCAATTTCAGGGCTCCTGACCTCAATTGGAAAAATTCCTCGGGAGACCCTGATATCTAGAGAACCTACAAAATACGTAGTAAAAATAAGCGTAAATTCAAGATTCAACAGAGTTTATCAAAAATAAATGGAACGATAACCCAGAAAAAGGTAATATCGACGACCTTTATTTTGGTTATAGAACCTAAATAAAAAATAAAATTCAGAACAATTCGACCAAATTCAGTCATATTGACGCGATTTCTGACATTTCTGTTGCATCAGATTTTACGACACATCAGTAGTTCTGAATTTTGATCCGATATCTTCAATCAACCTTTTTAGGTCAGTTCCGATTATGATCGTTTCGTTGTCAAAAATATATCAATAAGTTTAGCTCAGGTGAAGGAATTTTTTTTATTTACAAATTGTTCAAATTTCGATGCAGAATGTCGCCATTGACCTTTTCTTGATAATTATGGTATAGCATCCAACCTAAAACTTAAAGTAATAATCCCATCCAGAATCCGGTTCTTAAAGCGAATAGCCCAAAGAGAGGCGGACCCTAAATAGAGATTATTCAATCATTATAAGGAGGGAGTTGCAGATGAGAGAGGTGGTCATTGTCAGCGGATCGCGGACAGCGATCGGAACATTCGGCAGCGGTCTTAAAGATGTACCGGTGGTGGAACTCGGTGGTATTGTGGTGAAGGATGTTTTGAAAAAGGCCAATTTAAAGCCGGTTGCCGGTGTTGTAGCCATGGAAACCGTACCGGATAAGCTCAAAGATCAGGGGATTACCGATCTCGAAAAGAAATCCTATGATTGGGATGCTGCTGCAGTCGAGATTGCGATTGACGAAGTGATCATGGGTAATGTCCTCCAGGCTGCCCAGGGGCAAAATCCGGCGCGTCAGGCTATGATCGCCGGCGGCATACCCAAGGAAACCCCGGCCTGCACCATCAATAAGGTTTGCGGGTCCGGCCTTAAGGCCATCGCCTTGGGCGCCTCGGCGATTATCAGCGGATCCGCAGATGTCATCCTGGCGGGTGGTCAGGAAAATATGAGCCAGGTGCCCATGGCCTTACCCAAGGCACGCTGGGGCCACAGAATGGAGCTGACCGGGGTCGGGGATATTTATGATCTGATGGTGTTCGACGGACTCTATGAAATTTTTTACGGTTATCATATGGGCATGACGGCTGAAAACATTGCCGCCATGTATGAGATCAGTAGGAAGGAGCAGGATGAACTGAGCGTCCTGAGTCATAATCGGGCTAAATCGGCGATCAATGAAGGTATTTTTGCCCAGGAGATCACACCGGTGGTCGTCAAAACACGAAAGGGTGAATTTGTCTTTGATACGGATGAGCGACCTATGGATACCGATATGGAAAAGATGGCCAAATTGCGCCCGGCCTTCAAACCAGAGGGCACGGTGACGGCCGGCAATGCTTCGGGAATCAATGATGCGGCCGCTGCGGTATTGATGATGGGGGCGGATAAGGCCAAAGAACTGGGACTTGAACCGATTGTCAAAATCAGGGCGTTTGCTGCGGGTGGTGTCGATCCAGCCTACATGGGATTGGGCCCCGTTCCCGCTGTCAGAAAAGTGCTGAAAGCTGCCGGAATGACACTAAACGACATCGACATGATCGAGCTCAATGAGGCCTTTGCATCCCAGGCCATCGGCTGTATGCGGGAGCTCGGCATCGAAACGGACCGTCCCAACGAACTCGGCAGCGGAATTTCTCTGGGGCATCCCATCGGCTGCACCGGTGCGCGCCAAATGGTTACCGGCATGCATCACATGCAGCGCAAAGATTACAATACCGGGCTTATTACCATGTGCATCGGCGGCGGCATGGGCATGGCAATGATTGTGGAGAGATAGAAAGCGAACGATCGTCGAATGACGAATAACGAATTAAGGAATTCTCTCTATTTTTTTATATTTCGTATCACCGAACTCCTAAATTAACGCGTTTTTTTTCTTTACTTAATCTGCTAAAATTGCTAATAATTATTCAAATTCCTTTATAAAAAATTAATGGGTTGAGATCAAACGGATAAGAACGTCATGGGGAGGTAAACGAGGATGGACATTGGTCGCAAATTGGGAATATTGGTATTTTTCGGTGTACCGGCAATTATTGGTGGTGGCATAATCTACCATATTTTTGACGGAAACTATTTGCCGGTTTTCGTTTACGAAACCTTGCTTTTGTCGATTGCCGGTGCCTTTCTCAGCAAATAATTTTCGTATCCTCACAAACTCAAAGAGACGTTTTGACCATTGCCACGGCCCAAACCCATTGCCCTCGGTTTATTGTGCCGTGGCTTTGTTTATTCAATTGCGAAATGTCCGGTTCTCGGCCGGGTCCGGCAATAAAGACGTCACTGCAGCACTCGCTGAGGGGGTTGGAATTAAACCGCCGAAGCGCCCATCCGCTCGGGAGGTATTTTGAGCGATTCGACATCGCGTAATATTATTTTGTGGTTTTTTCTGGCCTTGTTTCTGGTATCCTGTATTTTATTGGGATGGCTTCTCTGGCCGTTTTTATCGATAATTGTTCTGGCAGCAGTTATCACCGGAATTTTTAACCCGGTTTACCGATACTTAAATCGGAAATTCAGCCCGATACCGTCCTCGCTGCTGACCTGTCTGATCATATTCTTCGTGCTGTTTATTCCGGTATCGGTTTTTATCGGCATTCTGGCAAATGAAGGCTATGATATGTATCTGGCGGCCAGGGAGGCGGTGTTAAACAACCCATATAAAGAGCTGTTGGCAAACAGCAAAATTGTTGAAAAAATCAACCCGTTTCTGTCCAATTTTGGATTGACGATTACCGGCGATGAAATCAACAAAAGTATTGCCGAACTTGGCAGGGTGGTCGGATTATTTCTTTACGAACAAGCAAGGTCTATGACGGCCAATATCTTTAATTTTGTGGTCAATTTCTTTTTTATGATTTTGATCATATTCTATCTCTTGATCGACAGCCATCGCCTGGCGGCATTTATTGTCGAGCTTTCACCCCTGCCGAACGACCAGGATGAAAAACTGATCCAGAAGTTCAAGGACATGGCGGGTGCCATTCTCATTGGCAATGGGTTGGGCGGAATAATTCAGGGAACCCTCGGGGGTGCCGTTTTTGCCCTGTTTGGATTTAATTCTCCCTTTCTGTGGGGTGTGATTATGGCCTTAATGGCATTTCTACCGATTGTTGGAATCGGCATCGTATTTATTCCGGCATCAATTTACTTATTTTTGAATGGGCGAGTCCCCGCCGGCATCTTTTTTATCGTTTTTTATATCCTGCTCTCCGGGGGAATCGAATATTTTTTTAAACCCAAAGTGGTGGGAAAACGGGTTCAAATGCACACATTGCTGGTGTTTCTCTCCATCATCGGCGGATTGAAACTTTTTGGGATATTGGGCATTATTTACGGTCCCCTGGTGGTGACGGCGTTTTTAACCTTAAGTGATATTTACGAATCCAGTTATCGACGGATTGTTGAACCTGAAGGGAAATAAAATGATCCAAAACGAGATAATGGGTGAAATCAGCATCGAAAAAGAGATGAAAAAATCGTATCTCGATTACGCCATGAGTGTCATCATCGGCCGGGCTTTGCCGGATGTGCGCGATGGCCTCAAACCTGTCCACCGGCGGGTGCTGTTTGCCATGCGAGAGCTTAAAAACGACTATAACAAACCTTACAAAAAATCAGCTCGTATCGTTGGAGATGTGATCGGTAAATATCATCCCCATGGAGATACGGCCGTATACGAGACCATTGTACGTCTGGCTCAGGATTTTTCCATGCGGTATCCGTTGGTGGACGGACAGGGTAACTTCGGCTCCATTGACGGAGATCCGCCGGCTGCCATGCGGTATACTGAAATCCGCATGCAGCGCTTGGCACACCAGATGCTGGAAGACCTGGACAAAGAAACAGTAGAGTTTGTGCCGAATTACGACGAGTCGCTCACCGAACCCGCGGTGCTTCC
>JARFPZ010000667.1 GCA_029288035.1 Desulfosarcina sp. | reverse complement strand
AATGGCATTCATAGAGATTCAGGGGCTTTTTAAGCGCTTTAAGAACGTCGTGGCAATCAATCACATCCAGCTGGAAGTAAAGAAAGGTGAAATGTTGACCCTGCTCGGGCCGAGCGGCTGCGGCAAAACAACCACCCTGCGATGTATCGCCGGTCTGGAGAGGCCGGATGAGGGAGATATCGTTATTGACGGCAAACCGATGCTTTCACAGGGATTTGTCCAGCCCTCTAAAAGAGGAATCGGAATGGTGTTTCAAAACTATGCCGTCTGGCCCCATATGAAAGTATACAATAATGTTGTCTATGGCTTAAAACTTCAACGGCTGTCCCGGCAAAGCATCAAAGAAAAGGCACAAACGGTTTTAAAATTAGTGGGTTTGGATGGTTTGGAAGACAGATATCCGGCCCAATTAAGCGGCGGTCAGCAGCAGCGGGTGGCCCTGGCACGGGCGCTTGTCGGCAATCCCAAAGTTTTGCTGCTGGATGAACCGCTCAGTAACCTGGATGCCAAACTCAGAGAAGAATTGAGATTTGAAATCAAAAGCCTGGTCAGACGGATGGGCATTACATCGGTCTACGTCACCCACGATCAGGCCGAGGCCATGGTTATTTCGGATCGGATCGCCGTTATGGAATCGGGGAACGTCGTGCAAATCGGTAATGCCCAGGAGATTTATCAAAAACCTGCCAATCGGTTTGTCGCCGATTTCATCGGCACCATGAATTTTATGTCAGGAAAAGTTGTTGAGGTTTTACCGGATTCTAATGCGGTTTATGTGTGCACCGAATTCAGCGAAAAGATGCTATGCACGATGCCGGACCATACGGTAGTCAAAGCCGGTGAAAAAGTGTATGCATCCATACGTCCGGAGGATGTGGAAATATATACGGAATCACCTCCATCCGAAGAAAACCTCTTTAAGGGTATGATTGTCCATAAGGCCTACCTGGGAAATTTTTTGTATTTTTTCGTCAATGTAAACGACACCATGATCAGGGCGCAGGTTCCGCACCATGTGCCCCAGGAGGAAGGACAAGAACTCTTTCTTTATCTGAATCCGCAAAAATGTGTGGTACTGTTGTGACACCTTCCTTTTTTATACTTTCTGACCCTTATAAATCGTCTTGACACCCATCTAAATTTGGTGTTAATATAATGGTCAAACCATTTCTAAGCACTACCCTTATAAATGCTAGAATTGCTATTGAGCGTCCAAGACGTTAAAATTTAGGCAATGCCAGAAAGAGGTGTTCATGTTCCAGGCGGCCAAACAAACCAAAGTTTTCCAGGACGTGGTCGAACAAATCCAGGAGGCAATTTTCGACGGTCGGCTGAAAACCGGAGAGACGTTGCCGGCTGAGCGCGAGCTAAAAACGATGTTTAATGTTAGTCGCGGCACCTTGCGTGAAGCGTTGCGGGTTTTGGAACATAAGGGTCTGATTGAAATCAGGCTGGGTGTCGGCGGCGGTTCCGTGGTCAAATCCATCGATACCGAACAGATCAGGGAGAGTATCGGCCTGCTGATCCGTTCGCAAAAGATTTCAGTGGGCCATTTGGCGGAATTTCGCGAAGATGTGGAAGGCATCGTGGCGGCGCATGCCGCAGAACGGCGCACCGCCGATGACATCAAAATACTCAGGCAGCTTCTGGCGCAAGCGCACGAATGCGTCGATCAGGGAAGTTCCCAGCGCAAAGCCTTTATCAACCTTGACAAGCAGATACACATGAATATGGCGGTTATTACCGGAAATCCGATTTATATCTCCGTGCTGCAATCAATTCACGACAACATCCATCGGTACTACGATCGATTTCTTGCCATGGAAAACCATGAGCTTCGCGAGAACTATCAGGATCTTTGCGGGATCATCCAGGCGGTGGATAACGGACAGGCGGATCTCGCACGAAAACTGGCACGCAATCATGTGCTGCGATTCAGCCGCTACGTTGAGTTGAAGGCGGAGGAGAAAGAAGTTGTGAAGATTGGAAGGTGAGAAGGTGTGAATGGGGACTGTTTGAGTTCGGAATTTGGAATGCATTATGAGGAAGTAACGACTGTCGAGGATCGATGGACGAGGGATGAGGGACGAATAAAATGAAATATAGAATTACCAAACATCCCATTCTTGAAATTCCTCCCAAAAAAGAAGTGGCCTTCAACTGGAACGGCAAACCGATGACCGGGTTCGAGGGGGAGATGATCTCATCAGCGCTTTTTGCCGCCGGAATTCATATCTTCGGCAACCACCCCAAAGACAACAGTCCCCAAGGTATTTTCTGTGCCAACGGCCAATGCGCCCAGTGTATGGTGATTGCCGACGAACTGGCCGTCAAAGCCTGTATGACCCCCCTGCATGACGGGATGGTGTTGCAAAGCCTGGCGGGCCTGCCGAAACTGCCGGCCGACGACCGCTTGCCGACACCCACTGAAGTGCCCACCCTTGACGTAGAGGTATTGATCATCGGGGCGGGGCCGGCCGGGTTGGCGGCAGCTATCGAGTTGGGTAAGCTTGGGGTCAACACCCTCATCGTGGATGATAAAGATCGACTGGGCGGCAAGCTGGTACTTCAGACCCATAAATTTTTCGGTTCGGTAAAAGACACCCATGCCGGGACCCGGGGCTTTGAAATTGCCAAGATTCTGCAGGAGGACCTTTCATTGTACGATTCAGTGGAGGTCTGGTTGAATTCAACGGCCGTGGCGGTGTTTTCCGACCAAATCGTGGGGGTGGTCAAAGACCATCGCTACCACAAAATAAAGCCCAAAAAGCTTCTGGTGACCACCGGTGCCAGGGAAAAGATGCTGTCCTTTCCGGGCAACACCCTGCCGGGAGTATACGGTGCCGGGGCTTTTCAGACCCTGGTGAATCGAGATCTGGTTAGATCTTCGGAGAAAGTTCTCATCGTCGGCGGCGGCAACGTGGGCCTTATCGCCGGCTATCACGCTATCCAGGCCGGCATCGCAGTGGTTGCTCTCATCGAGGCCTTGCCCAATGTCGGTGGATACAAGGTACATGCCGACAAACTCAAACGACTGGGCGTCCCCATCTATACCGGTCACACGGTGGTTTGCGCCAATGGAAAAGATAAGGTTGAATCGGTCACCATCGGTCGTCTCGACGGGGATTGGCGGGTCATCGAGGACTCCCATAAAACCTTTGAAGTCGATACGGTGCTGATGGCCGTGGGACTTGCTGAAGTCAATGAGTTTTATCTCAAGGCCAAGCAATGGGAAATGGATGTTTTTTGCGCCGGTGACGCCCGGGAAATTGCGGAAGCATCGGCCGCCATGTTCACCGGAAAGATTGAAGGGCTTAAAATTGCCCAATCCCTCGGTATCGAAACCGGGAAAATCCCCAAAGAATGGGATGAGAAGGCCACCATCTTGAAATCAAAACCGGGGCGGGAGGCCAGACACAAACCGCCCGCAAAAGAGGACGGAGTTTTTCCGATTTGTCACTGCTACCAGGAGGTGCCCTGTAATCCTTGCACCTCGGTATGCCCGGTGGGGGCCATCAAAACAGAAGGGGATAAAATCACCGGTTTGCCCTACATGGTGGATCTGGATTTGTGCACGGGTTGTGCAAGCTGCGTCGCCGTTTGCCCCGGACTTTCGGTGACGATGGTCGATTACCGGCAAGACCGGCAGCATCCTCTGGTGACCCTACCTTATGAGGTCTGGAGGGACCAGGTGCGCGAAGGCCAAAAGGTTCCGGTGACCGACATTGACGGAGCCGTGCTGGGCTACTTTGCAGTGGAAACGGTGAAATCTCGCAAAAAATACCCCGGTACCCTTTTGGTTCAGGTACGACTCGACAAGGCGGTGGCCAAAGTGGCTGTGGGAATATGGGTCCAGGAAAAACAGATCGAGCCGTTCACCATCTATGAGAAGGAACCACCGCCGGATGATGCCATCGTCTGCCGCTGCGAACGGGTGACGGCCGGTGAGATTCGGGCTGCCATCTGCGACGGCATCCGGGACCTGAATCAGCTCAAAGCATTGACCAGGGCCGGCATGGGCGCCTGTGGTTCGAAGACCTGCCGCCCCATGATCTGGCGGATATTTAAAGAGGAAGGAATCGATTTTGCGGAGGTAACCGACAGGGTCGACCGACCCCTTTTCGTGGAAGTTCCTATTGGAGTATTTGCGGGAAGCTATGGAGGTTCCGGCATCAAAAAATTCTAATATGAGACTATAGAGTGTCGAAAGAAAGAGTGAAACGGAGAATTTCGAATATCGAATACTGAATATCGAATGTCGAAGGAAGGAATTCTATCGAATTAATTAACAAATTAGGTTGAAAGGGAAACATGGAATGATGGAGGAGAAAGAGGACAAAAATTACGATCTTGAAGATCGATTAATTGATTTTGCCGTTCGTATTATTCGGATGGCTGAATCGTTGCCCAAAACAAAAGTAGGTAATCATATTGCTGGGCAACTAACCCGTTGTGGTACCTCCCCTGCTCCTAATTATGGAGAAGCACAAAGTGCCGAATCACGAGCTGATTTTATCCACAAAATAGAAGTTTGCCTCAAAGAGTTGCGTGAAACAAGAGTTTGGCTATTAATAATTGTAAGGGCCAAACTGATTAAACCGGTTTCAAAACTAGACTCTCTGATTCAAGAGAGCAATGAGCTAATCTCAATATTTGTCACCAGCATAAGAACGGCAAAAAGGGGTAATAAAAAATCCTCATGATTGGATATCAGGATCGGATTGACCGTATGGTATTTTTATTTTTAAGAAGTCAGAGCGAAGCGATTCCACCCTTCGACCTTCGATATTCAATATTCGATATTCTGCAGTTCGCTTTTATTAAATCGATTCCGGCGCATCCGGAATAGGAGCACTAAATTTGACCTATGACGTCATCATCGCGGGTGCCGGTTCCGTGGGCGTTCCCACCGCCATGGCTTTGGCGGAGCTAGGGTTGAAACCGCTGGTTGTCGACATGCACCCTTCGCCGGGGCAGGGAGAAAACAAACATGCCATCGGCGGGATCCGAGCCACCCATTCCGAGCCTGCCAAAATCCTCACCTGCCGCCGTTCTCTTGAAATATTTTCTACCTGGCAGCTACTTCACGGCGACGACATCGAGTGGTTAAAAGGCGGATATGTATTCCCTGTATACCGTCCGGACGACGTTCAGATGCTGAAAGGGTTGCTGGCGGTTCAGAAGAAATTTGGTTTGAACATTGATTTTGTGGGACCGCAAGCCATTCAAAAGAGCATCCCCGGAATCAATCCCCAGGGGCTGCGCGGCGGCACGATTTCGATCGATGACGGTTCCATTTCCCCCTTGCTGGCGGTGAATGCATTCTATCGCCGGGCCCTGAAACTGGGCGCCGAGTTTCATTTTAATGAAAAAATCACTGAGATCCTGTGTCGAAAAGACAAGGTGGTCGGTATTGTCACCGATAAGACCCGATACGGCACGGCAGTGGTGATCGATGCCGCCGGCCCATTTTCCCCGGAGCTCGGCAAAACCGTAAATATTGACATACCGATTACCCCCGATTCCCATGAGGGCGCCATAACCGAACCGGTGGCGCCCTTTTTTAAGTGCATGGTAGTGGATATCCGGCCGGCAGCGGGCTCTAAGCATTATTATTTTTATCAAAACAAACAGGGTCAGGTCATCTTTTGCATTACCCCTGATCCGCCGATCATCGGAAAGGACAAGCGCGAGACATCACAATTTTTACCTCAGGTCTGTGCCCGGATGGTGAATCTCCTGCCCCGGCTGAAGAACCTGCGTGTCCGCCGAACATGGCGGGGGCTTTACCCCATGACGCCGGACGGCTCGCCGCTGATTGGCTGGAACCGGGAAATCAAAGGGTTGTTTCATGCCACCGGCATGTGCGGCCAGGGGCTGATGCTGGCTCCCGGCATCGCCGAGACGGTTGCACGATCGGTGGCGGGCAGTGCGAATGAGACCGATGAATTGATTCTAAAAAAATTTTCACCCTACCGGGAGTTTAGTGGGGAAGAGGCGCTTAAATAGAGAGGAAGATCAGAAGTTGAGAAGATGAAAAGGGGGGAAAGTGAAAATCGGAGTTAAAGGAGGTGATTGACGAAGGAAGAGGGACGATGGATGATTGGTCTTCTGCCAAAGGCCCAACGACTAGCAACCCTCAACCGACTACAAACCGTCTGTGCCTGTCTGTGCGCGTTTGTGGTTAATCCAAATTAATTCAACGATCTGAGCAATCCTCAAATTGCCACTTGATTGCAGACAAACTTGAATATATAAATGGATACAGATTGCAATATTAAAAACATCTGAAGGAGTCATATGATGCCTGACTATGAATTGACTGTCGTTAAAACCCTGGACTACAAACGGCCTGAGATCAAAAAGGGATACGCCGATCAGACCCTGTCTGTGAATATTTCCAACCAGGAGATGACAATTAAACCGGTGGAACCAAAAATCAGAGACATATTTGTCGGCGGCAAAGGATATGATCTCTGGCTGCTCTGGAATGCGGTCGAATCGACCACCGGATGGAATGACCCGGCAAATGCCATCTGCATCGCTTCAGGTCCCTTGGGCGGGACTCCCATCTATCCGGGTTCTGGTAAAAGCATCGTCACCTCGCTTTCACCCCTGACAGGGTCGGTCATCGACTCCAACGTCGGCGGATATTTCGGCCCCTATCTGAAGTTTTCCGGATTTGACGCCCTTCAAATTCAGGGCAAAACATCTCAGGATACGGTCATTTACATCGATGGTATCGAGGAGCAGATTCAGATATTAGAAGCCGACGGCTTGCCGGATAACGCTTATGCACTGTCCGACCTTCTCACCGGGCATTTT
>JARFPZ010000635.1 GCA_029288035.1 Desulfosarcina sp. | reverse complement strand
CTAACCAAAGTAGGAAGCATTTTCCCCCACAAATGGATTGGCGCGTCTTTCTTCCCCGATAGTTGTGGAAGGCCCATGTCCCGCATAAACCTTTACATGATCGCCCAGAACAAACAACTTTTTGCGGATACTTTCCTTGAGGGCCTTAAAGCTGCCACCCGGAAAATCGGTGCGGCCGATGGAGCCTGCAAATAGGGTGTCTCCCACAAAAACAAAATCAAGGGCATAAAGAGAGATACCGCCCGGCGTGTGACCCGGGGTGTGAATCACCTTTAGAGTAGTATGACCGAACTCGACTTCATCGCCGTCATTAAGCTCCTTATCCGGCTTGGGAGAATTATCTGCTGTGAAACCCCAGGCAGCAGCGCTGCTTGAAAGCTGGTCAAGCATCGGTGCGTCAAGAGAATGGATGAGTATCGGTGCGCCGGTTACCTCTTTTAGCCTCTTGTTTGCGCTGACATGATCAAAATGGCCATGGGTATTTATAATAAGTTTGGCCGTCAAACTTGACTCCGCCAGCGCGTAAAGAATCCGATCGGGTTCGTCTCCGGGATCTATAACCGCCGCCTCCAATGTTTCTTCACAGCCCAGGATATGACAATTTGCCTGGATGGGTCCAACAGCTAGCGTTTTAATGATCAAATTATCCTCCTTATTCGACTGCATCATATCTTGCAACATTCATCTTTTGCAAGGTGCCTTCTTCTAAGAGTGCCTCTCGGATGCTATCCATAATACCGTTAATAAACGCGCCGGATTCTTGTGTGCCGAACTTCTTGCCGATATCGACAGCTTCGTTAATGGACACTTTCGGTGGTATATCATCACAATATAGCATTTCGTAAACCGCAATTCGCATCACATTGCGATCAACACAAGACATACGGCTAATGTTCCAATTTTGGGAGTGGCGCTCAACCAGCGCATCAATCTGTTCTTTCGTCCCTAAAACACCGTTCACCAATTTCCGAAAGAACGGCCTTGATTTTTTCGAAGGGCAAAAGCAACCACAAAAGTATTCCAGCGTCTCTTCGGATGCATCCTTTCGAATGTCCATGTAAAAGAGTGCTTGCATGGCAAGCTCTCGCGCCTGACGACGAGTGCCCATGGGTGCTTCAATCGATTAATTCAAACAGGTTTGCCATTTCTACGGCAGCTATGGCCGCACTCCATCCCTTATTACCTGCTTTGGTGCCTGCCCGTTCGATGGCCTGTTCGATGGTATCGGTGGTAATAACGCCGAAAATTACCGGAATTTCAGATTCCATACCAACCATGGCCACACCCTTGGATACTTCGGCACCAACGTACTCATGGTGCGTTGTAGAGCCCCTAATGACGGCACCCAAACAGATGACAGCGTCAAAACGCTTCGTATTCGCCATTTTTTTTGCCACAAGCGGTATCTCAAAACATCCCGGGACCTTGACCACTTCGAGATCTTCATCTGAAGCACCACTGCGAACCAGGGCATCGAGCGCACCGCTCAAGAGCTGTTCGGTGATAAAGTCGTTGAAACGGCTGACAACCAATGCAAACTTTTTACCCTCGGCAATGAGTTTTGCCTCATGGAACTTCGGCATGTACACTCCTTTCTTTGTTTATTGACTATTCAACTATTTAACCAAATCACGGATTCGCATCCACATTCAACAGATGCCCCATTTTTAGTCTTTTGCATTCCAGATAACACTTGTTGAATTCATTGGGGGTGACTTCGACGGGGACCTGTTCGACTATCTTCAAACCGTATCCGTCAAGGCCCACCATTTTTTTGGGATTGTTGGTCAGCAGCCTCATTTTTCGGACCCCCAGATCCACTAATATTTGCGCCCCGATGCCATAGCTTCGCATATCCGGCGCAAAACCCAGTTTCTCATTGGCTTCAACGGTATCATAACCTTCTTCTTGCAGCGCATAGGCCTTGATTTTGTTGACCAGTCCAATGCCGCGGCCCTCCTGTCGAATATACAGCAATACCCCGCTGCCTTCCTCTTCCATTTTCGACATGGCCTTCTGCAGCTGCTGTCCGCAATCGCAACGCATGGATCCGAAAATATCACCGGTCAGGCACTCGGAGTGAACACGCACCAGTATCGGCTCTTCCGGCTTGACAACGCCTTTCACCATGGCGATGTGCAACAAACTGTCGACATCGTTCTCATAGACAATGGCTTTGAAATCACCGGCTATCGAAGTCGGTATGGTGGTTTCTGCTGAACGATGCACGAAAGATTCCGTGCGCATCCGATATTCAATCAAATCTGCGATGGTGCAAATACCAATCCCATGTTTTTCACTGATTTTTTCAAGCGTCGGCATTCTGGCCATGGTTCCGTCATCATCCATAATTGCGCAAATGACACCGGCAGGCTGCAAACCGGCAAGACGAGCCAGATCAACGGATCCTTCCGTCTGTCCGGCTCTCACCATCACCCCGCCATCTCTGGACCGCAGGGGAAACACATGGCCGGGTCTTACGAGATCACGGGGTTTGGCATCAGCAGCGACAGCGGTTAATATCGTAGTGGCCCGATCGGCAGCCGAAACACCAGTGGTCACACCGCAGCGAGCTTCGATGGATACGGTAAAACCGGTTCCGTAAGGAGATGTATTGATATCAACCATCGGAGGCAGGTCCAGCCTGTCTATTTTGTTCCCCGTCATCGACAGGCAAATGAGTCCGCGGCCATATTTGGCCATGAAATTGACGGCCTCAGGCGTTACCTTCTCTGCCGCCATACAAAAATCACCCTCATTCTCCCTTTCCTCATCATCCACAAGGATGACCATTCGGCCCTCTCTGATTTCCCTAATGGCCTCTTCACTCGTTAGTTGTGGCATTTTTCCTGATTATCTCCAAATATTTTGAACCTCTTGAAATTACACGCTCTGAAATTTTATTTTGTGCCTTTCGTGCCTTTTTGCGGCCATATCAGCCAATAAAACCGGTTTTCACCAAATAGGCGTGATCAATAGATCCCTGTTTCGAACGATTCTCTTTGCTCCGACCAGGCCTACCACTGATGAAACGTTCAACATATTTCCCGATCATATCGGTTTCGATGTTCACCCGATCGCCTTTGTTTTTAAAGCCGATGGTGGTCAATTGGGCCGTATATGGTATGACGCTCACGGAGAAGCTGTCTGATTCCCTGGTATTGATGGTTAGGCTGATACCGTCGATGGCAACCGAACCCTTGGTAATCATGTATTGTGTTAACGACTCGTCGACTCCGATGGTTAAAATGATTGCATTGCTTAGAGTTTCGCGCTCCTTGACAATACCCATCCCGTCGATATGACCGGACACAAGATGTCCGTCAATACGATCAGAAAGACGCAAAGCCCGCTCAATATTGAGGCGTTCACCCACTTTGGCTTGGCCAAACGTCGTAATTTGAAGCGTCTCCGGCGAAACGTCTACCTCAAAGCGTTTGCCGTCTATTTTCACTGCAGTCAGGCAGGCTCCGCTGACGGATATGCTGTCACCGATTTTTGTTTGATCCAGCGAAAAATCCGCTTCGACTGTCAGTCGTTTTCCCTGGCCCGAGGATCGAATACCTGCAATCGTACCCAGACCTTCTATAATTCCCGTAAACATTGGCTTAGCCGTTGTAATGGCTTGGTAGCTTTAAGATTGTTGCGTTGGTCTAAATCGAGACTAAAGATAACAATGAATCCGAACTTTACAACTGACAATGGACCACGAAGAAAAAAAACCCAACCAGGATAAGAATTTGTGCAATCCCTAACTGCTTGGAAATAGGTTCAAGGTTCACGGTTCAAAGGTTACAACTGATGGTGGGGTGTTTTTCAACCGGGAACGTTGAACCCCCTGGCCCAGACCTGAGCTTACGATGCTCAATTAATTAAATTCATATCTGGCAACCTGACCTGGGCCGTAATACGATTTTATGAGTCGCACTCTCCGAGGCGTAGGATCTACGAGCCGGAGGCCAGGGCGGGCAGAACCGCTCAACCTACCTCAACATATCCTTCTATTAGCACATCATCTCCAAGCCGGTGAACGGCGATGTCACGAATCCCTATACATTCCTCCATCAATTCCGCACTTGGTCCGCTGCAGATGGGAACACCGTCATCGCCACCCATGATTTTAGGTGCATAAAAAAAGAACACTTTGTCCACTACAGCGTGGTTGAATGCAGAGGCCAGCACCCGGCTGCCGCCTTCGATAAGCAGACTGGTAAGCTCCATGGCACCAAGCTGCTCCATTAGTAAATTCATATCAATCAGATCATTTTTAAGAGCGACCTCAATCACCCGCGCGCCTGCTTTTTCAATCGCCGTCTTTTTGTTTCCCGCCACGTGAATACCGGCCACCAGAATCGTAGGCGCAGCGGATGCCTGCTTCAATACCCGTGCATCCGGTGAAATGGTCAGATGGGTGTCCAGAATGACACGCGTAGGATCACTGCCTTGAAAGCCTGGCAGGCGGGTCGTCAAGCTTGGGTCGTCATTCCGGATCGTATTGATACCGACCATGATGGCATCCGTCCTGTGACGCAATTGATGAACGTACCGCCGTGCTGTTTCACCGGTTACCCACCTGGAGTCTCCCGTACGGGTCGCGATCCGGCCATCAAGAGTCGCTGCACATTTTGCCATGACAAAAGGACGGCCGGTGAGAACGTATTTGACAAAGGCTTCATTCAGCTGTTGGGCCTGCGCCTCGCAAACACCGGTGGTGACCTGCACCCCGTTTTGTTTTAAAAATTCAGCACCATTCCCGGCCACTTTGGGGTTGGGATCTTTCATGGCCGCTACCACACGGGCGACGCCCAGCTCCAATATCTTAAGGGTACAGGGGGGGGTTCGCCCGGTATGGTTACAGGGCTCCAGGGTGACGTAGAGGGTCGCTCCTTTCGCAAATTCACCGGCGACCTCAAGCGCATTGACCTCGGCATGGGGCCCGCCGGCAATCTTGTGATACCCCCTGCCCACAACCCGGTCGTCTTTCACCACCACGGCGCCGACCATGGGATTCGGTGAGGTAAATCCATGGCCCTTGGCCGCAAGATCCAGTGCCATATTCATGAAATGACGGTCATCCATAATTGTCCAGGATTCAGAGATCGGAGGTCAGAAGTCAGATTGCAGAAGACAGTGGACAGAACTTGGAAGGCGGAATGGGGAAGTCGGAAAATATAAGTCAATCATAGATCCTTTGTACAGAGCTTTTATTTTACCTGACAGCATTGCGATATTTCTCGTCGAATGCAGTCTAAACCAAATAAGCCGCACTCTCCGAGGCGTAGGATCTGCGAGCCAGAGGCCAGGGCAGGCCGAAAACAAAACCATCTGTCTTTTGTCATCCGCCTTCTGTAATCTGTCTTCTGACCTCTGTCATCTGTCTTCTGACTTCTGTCTTTTGCCATCTGTTTTTTCGTGATTGCTCAAGAGACTCTTCAGCTCGGAAACAAAATCGTTCACATCTTTAAATTCCCGATAAACCGATGCAAAGCGCACATAAGCGACGTCATCCAATTCGTGCAGTTTGACCATGATCTTCTCGCCGATGACGGAGGCCGGTAATTCCTTTTCGTCGATTTCTCGCAAATCACGTTCCAGATCATCGATAAACTCTTCGATGACGTTCATACTGATATCACGTTTCTGACAGGCCTTTTTTACCCCGCTGCGCACTTTTTCCCGATTAAATACTTCTCGACGTCCATCCTTTTTGATAATCATTATGGGGATTTCTTCAATATGTTCGTAGGTTGTAAAACGACGGCTGCAGTCAATACATTCCCTGCGTCGCCGAATCACGCTGGCATCCTTGCTCAGCCTGGAGTCGATTACCTTATTGTCAATTTCTCCACAAAATGGACATTTCATGAACCTTCTCCCCGATTATCGGAATTAATTTGTATTATCTCAATCCCGGCTTCAGCCAAAAGTTCTTTGGCCAGAGAATCTGCATAGCCGGATTGGTAATAAATCTTTTTAATGCCGGCGTTAATGATCATGCGTGCACAGATGGAACAGGGTTGGTTGGTGCAATAGGTGCCCCATGAGGGACGAGATTCTTTTTTTACCATAAATCTTAAATCGTCAACCTTCAATCGTCAATTCCCCGACGCTGTTCAATCCTTTCGAAACTTTTAAAGTTATCGATGCGCGCCTGATGTCGCCCCCCCTCGAAGGGAGTGTCGAGCCAGCTATTGACGATTTCTGCGGCCAGAGCCTCTCCAATCACCCGTCCGCCCATGACCAAAATATTGGCATCATTGTGCCGACGGCTCATAATAGCAGAAAAAAGATCATTGCAAAGAGCGGCTCGAACACGGGGGTATTTATTCGCCACCATCGACATTCCCAGACCGGTACCGCAAAGCAGAATCCCCCGATCGAACTTTCCCGCAGAAACCTGGGATGCCACTTTGGCGCCAAAGTCTGAATAATCCACCGATTTCTCATTATCGGTGCCCACATCCACTACATCGATACCTTTATGGATAAGATGGCTCTTAACTTTTTCCTTCAAAGGGTAGGCCGCGTGGTCACAGCCGATAATAATGGATGATTGAATCGCACTTGTCGACATTCTTATTCCTTATATTTCTTCAATATCAGCGTGGCATTGGTACCGCCGAAACCAAATGAATTGGTCATGGCATATTCCACTTTCTTGCTGCGGGCCGTATTGGGCACATAATCCAGATCGCAATCCTCGTCTGGATTTTCATAATTGATCGTCGGTGGAATCATATCTTCATATATACTGAGGGCCGTAAACACCATCTCAATTCCCCCGGCGCCTCCCAGCAAATGACCGGTCATCGATTTGGTGGAACTGACTGGTAATGAATAGGCGTACTCCTTAAAGACGGTTTTAATCGCCCGGGTTTCATATAAATCGTTGAGCGGAGTGGAAGTTCCGTGGGCATTGATGTAGTCGATCTGGTCACCGTCAATTCCGGCGTCCTCAAGAGCTGCCGCCATACAGCGAACAGCGCCGTTGCCGTCCGGTGGGGGAGACGTCATGTGATACCCGTCGCCGGACATACCGTACCCTGATATTTCCGCATAGATGGGTGCATTTCGGGCAATGGCATGGTCGAGGGCTTCTATGATCAAAATGCCGCCACCCTCCCCGACCACAAACCCATCTCTGTCCTTGTCGAAGGGGCGTGATGCTTTTTGGGGCTCATCGTTACGAGTAGACAGGGCTTTCATGGAATTGAAGCCGGCGATGCAAGAAGGACTGATGACGCCTTCGGTACCTCCGGTGATCATGGCATCTGCGGTACCGTTTTGAATCAGTCTGTAAGAATTACCCACCGCATGGGCCCCGGCCGCACAAGCAGTCGCAAGGGATGAATTCGGTCCCCTGGCACCGAAATGAACGGATATCAACCCCGGCGCCATGTTACCGATCATCATCGGTATAAAAAAGGGACTCACCCTTCTGGGTCCCTCTTGGGAAACTCGCAAAACCGTATCTTCCATAAATCTTAGTCCGCCAAGCCCACAACCGGTAATAACGCCCACCCTGGTTTCATTGCTGCTGTCGATCACCAGACCGGAGTCTTCAATGGCCATACGGGTTGCCGCCAGGGCATACGCAATAAAAGGTTCGACTCGCCGAGCGTCTTTTTTAGGCATAAAATCCTGCGGTTTAAAATCCTTGACCTCGGCAGCAATCTTGGTGGCGTAAGCAGAGCAGTCAAACCGGGTAATTTCACCGATTCCCGATTGGCCGGCGCAAACAGACGCCCAGGTCGGTTTGACGCCAATACCTAAGGGTGTGACTAGCCCCATTCCTGTGATAACAACCCGTCTGTTTATAGGTTTGGTCATTTTTAAACTTTAAGTAATCAGCTTTTATGTACCGCTATCCAGCAGCCGGTTTTCGGTATCCGGGGAAAAACCCCCGAAGCAAAGTCACTATTGGCTAGTGCGCGCCAACGTAATTATAAGCGTCTTTGACCGTTGTAATTTTTTCTGCGTCTTCGTCGGAAATTTCGACATCGAATTCTTCTTCCATGGACATGATTAATTCGACCAGATCAAGGGAGTCTGCACCCAAATCATCAACAAAAGAAGCCTCGGGAATGACTTCTTCCATATCAACACTCAGTTTTTCCGCAATGATCTTTTTAACTTTATCTTCAATAGACATCAGAAATACCTCCTTGTGATTAGCTGAGCCCATATTGGACCCAGACAAATTTACATATACATTCCACCGTTGATATGAATAACCTGCCCGGTAATGTAGGCGGCATGATCGGATGCTAAAAACATCACAGCCGCGGCAATGTCTTGGACAGTTCCTGCCCGCCCCAGAGGAATCTGGGCCACCATCGCCTCCCTGGCTTTATCCACCAATGAGGCTGTCATATCCGTCTCTATAAACCCGGGTGCCACTGCATTCACTGTGATGTCTCGGCTTGCCAGTTCTTTGGCAACGGATTTCGTGAGCCCTATAATGCCGGCCTTTGAAGCGACGTAATTTGCCTGTCCGGGATTGCCGCTCACCCCCACCACCGAGGTGACGTTGATGATGCGCCCGCAACGTTGCTTGAGCATTATTTTGGAAGCTGCTTTGATACAGTGAAAGGCTCCCTTTAAGTTGATGTCGAGAACATCGTCCCAGTCGGCTTCTTTCATACGCACAATCAAACCATCCCGGGTAATGCCGGCGTTGTTGACCATCACATCGACTCGACCGGTTTCATCCTGTGCCAGATTGACAAATTCGGACACCTCTTTTTCTGAAGCAACATTCACCCGCCGCCCGGTTGCGCATCCGCCGGCTTCGGCCACGAGTTTTTCGGTTTGAGCGGCGGCCTCGCTGTCTGATAAGTAGTTGAAATAGATGCGATTGTCGGCCTGTGCAAACGCCATGCAAATACCGCGGCCAATGCCCCGGGACCCTCCGGTAACCAGTATGGTTCTTTTAACCGCGTCCGCCATGATCACCTCTCAAACACGATGTCGGCCAGCCGGTCCATATCTTTGATGATATTTTGGAAGCTGGCTGTCAGCTCGGAGTAGCCGACTCCCGCCAAAAAATCAGCCGTCGTCTTTTGATCGAATTCACCGCAGCCCAATACTATCTTCAATATATTTTGAGATACGACCTGTGCAACCTCATTGGCGAACAGTCTGGAAATCAGTTTGTTTTTTTCAGCCTTGGAATCACCGCGCCGGGAAAAATTGACGGCCCTGCGAGCCAGACTGGCACCAACCTCCACATGGGCCATCATATCGGCCAGAGCAAACATAATAATCTGCTGCCGGGTCAAACGA
>JARFPZ010000634.1 GCA_029288035.1 Desulfosarcina sp. | reverse complement strand
CCGGCGAATTCTTTGCCTTTCTTGGACCGTCAGGATGCGGCAAAACAACGCTGCTTCGGTTGATTGCCGGATTTGAATCGGCTCAGACAGGGCGGGTGTTCATCGGGGACAAGGAAGTGTCCTATTTACCGCCATGGCAGCGTAATTTGGGCATGGTGTTCCAGAGTTATGCCCTATGGCCGCACATGACGGTCCTCAAAAATGTGGCCTTCGGGCTTGAGGAAAGGCGCCTTCCCCGCCACAAGATCAACAAACGGGTCGATAAGGCCCTTGAGCTTGTGAGTCTGCTGGAGTTTGCGGACCGCCGACCACCTCAGCTTTCGGGCGGCCAGCAGCAGCGGGTGGCTTTAGCTCGTACAATTGTCATTGAGCCCCAGGTGCTTTTGCTGGATGAACCTCTATCAAATCTGGATGCTAAACTTCGCGTTCAAATGCGCCACGAACTTTTGGCGTTGCAGCGCAAACTCTCGATAACGACCATTTTTGTGACCCATGATCAGGAAGAAGCAAACACCATCGCTGACCGCATTGCCCTGATGAAAGACGGCGTTATCCAGCAGGATGGAACACCTGTCGAGCTTTACGACAAGCCGCTCAATCGCTTTGTGGCGGATTTTCTCGGCACGGCCAACTTTTTTGAAGGAAAATTAGAAAGATCGGATGGTACGTGGCTGTTCCAGGCCGACAATGGCCTGGCGATTCCGCTGGCTGATAACGATGATAGCAGAAAACCGGGTAGTTGCTGCCTGGTTTTTCGCCCCCAAAACGTTAACATCTCTGTTAAGGCAGAAGACGCGCCGGCAGACACTATTCAATTGCGCGGCACTGTGAGCAGCCGGGAATTTCTGGGTAGCACGATTCGTTATATGGTCAACATCCACGGTGATCGTGTTTTTGCGGATGAAACGCATCAGCAAGGCCGATTGCTTCTTGAAATCGGAACAGACGTCGATCTCTATATTCAGCGAGATCTGATAATGGTTGTGAATACGTAGCCCGGTAAAGCCGGGATTGAAGATTGAAGAGTGAAAATTGAAGATTTGTGGATGTCGCTTCGCTCTGTCTATTTGATCTCTGTTAGGTTCTGGTTCTCAGCAGGTTGATGCAATAAAACCTCTTTTGTATCAGATGATTTACCGAGACTTGCCGCGAGTGGTTCGTTGATGGTTTTTTTATAATTGATCCGCCGCTTCCAGCTCGTAGAGCTTACAGCTCGGAGAGAAGGCGAACCTTAATTCTTCAATCTTCAATCGACAATCTTCAATGATTTAAAGGTTTACTGCAGCTCGGGATGATCGCCTAAAAATCGATAAAGCGTGGCGCGGCCTACGTTGAGCAATTTGGAAGCTTTGGCTTTGTTGCCGCCGGTTTTTACCAATGCTGATCGCACGCCTTCCAAGGTCAATTTTCTGGAAGGGCCCCTACGAATGCAGACATTCTCGATCTCACGCAGCTCTAAAGGTAAATCTGCCGCAGATATCGTTTTGCCGCTGCACTTAACGAAGGCAAACTGGATCGCATTTTGCAGCTCACGAACATTACCCGGCCAGCGGTAATCCAGCATTAAAGACATGGCCTTGCTGGAGACCTTAAGGGGTTTGCGATCGTATCGCTCGCCGGCCTCTTGTAAAAAATGTTCGACCAGTAAGGGAATATCAATTTTACGATCGCGAAGTGGTGGCAGTCGAATTGGTATCACGTTGAGCCGGTAATAAAGATCATCGCGAAATTTGCCCTGCTTAACCGCTTTTTTAAGCTCTTTATTGGTGGCGCTGATCACCCTCACATCGACCGAAGACGTTTGTTCACTGCCGACGCGTTCGAAATCGCCTTCCTGTAAGAAGCGCAAGAGCTTCACCTGCATGTTGTTGGAAAGCTCTGCGACTTCATCGAGAAAAACCGTCCCGCCGTCGGCCAGTTCAAAGCGGCCCTTTTTGTCACGAATGGCCCCTGAAAAAGCGCCTTTTAAATGGCCGAAAAGCTCCGTTTCGATCAGACCTTCAGGCAACGCGCCACAGTTTATCGGAACAAAGGGAGCGCCGGCTCTGCGACTTTCATTATGGACGGCATTGGAGATGAGTTCTTTACCGGTTCCGGTTTCACCGGATATATGAACGGGGTAGTCGTAGCCGGCAACATCGCGGATCTGTTTGAAGATATCCAGCATTTTGCTGTCCTGACCGATAATATTGCCGAAGCTTGTCAATTCCCCAGCCTTCATTTGCAGACTGAACAGAGCGGTAATGTCCTTGAAGGAAGCCAGCACACCGGAGAACTGACCGTTGCCGTCCTTCATACTGGTCACGGTCACTTCGACACGCCGGTGTTCACCGGTTTTGGTCGTAAGGTTGAGCGTGTAATCGGATTTATCGGCCGGTACCGGATTATCATCGCAAAATACACAGCGTTCACCACAAAATGGCGTGCCGAAAGCTTCATGGCAATCTCTGCCCAACACTTCCTGCCGGCTGTATCCGGTAATATGCTCGGCCTCCGAATTGAAAAAAAAGATTCGCCGGTCCATGTCATGGGCGATGATGCCCTCTTTGAGATTATCCAGAATGTTTTCCAGATTATCCTGGTGACACACTAAATTTTCGAGTGAGAAATCCGACATGATGGACCACAATTATTATGTTTTTTCAGCAGAATACAAATCCAAGAGCAGTTTTTTTAGTACAATTGGTTATCAAAGTCAAATGACCAATTGCTATTCAGGGAAACGTCAAATTCACTACTAACAGGATCAGATAGAAGCACTTTAATTTCCCGGGAACAGCACTAAAACCCCAAATCACAATACCCAAATCCCAAACAATATCAAAATTACAAGCCCCAATGACCAAAACATTTCAACCCTTTATCTTATGTCTCGCCGTCACTTTATCTGTTTTGAATTTTGAATTTCGGCCATTGAAATTTATTTGGAATTTGTGATTTGAGGCTTGGAAGTTTTATGATTTTCTTTATGCAAGTGACTTTATTGATTCAAGGCCATTATTAATTAAAATAACCCAGCCCTCACTTCTATAGATCATATGGAATCTTTCGGTTCAATTTAATCCCGTTCAAGTCTATGGCGACATCATAGGCCAGAATTTCAAGGCCACTTTTGACAGCACTCCGTAAACCTCCGCCATATTTGGGGTCGATATGATCGGCTGGTTTGAACACCGCAGCGTCCATTCTCTGTATAAAATAAAACATTACGCAGCGGCATCCGGTATCCATCATCGCCTGAAGTTCGATGATATGTTTAAGCCCCCTGGAGGTCACGGCATCGGGAAACGAAGCAACGTGGTTTTCGACCAGGGTGCAATTTTTAATTTCGACATAACAGGGGTTACGATTCCTGGCGGTCAAAGCCAGGTCGATGCGGGAATGCGCACCGATTTTGACTTCGCGCGCTACCATCTCATAGCCGGTGAGTTCCGGCACCGCATCGGCTTTAATGGATTCAGAGACCAACCGGTTGGGAATCAGGGTGTTGACGCCTACCAGGGAAGTGGGCATCTCAATCAGTTCCCAGGTGAATTTAAACTTTCGTTTGGGGTTATCGTGAAGGGACAAATACACTGGACGGCCCGATTCGCAGCAGCCTGTCATGCTGCCCGTATTGGGGCAATGGGCGGTGACAATTTTGCCGTCGTTTAATTTCACATCGGCTAAGAAGCGTTTGTAACGCTTTACCAGGATGCCGGGAACTAGCGCTGGCCATGATATCCCCTTAAATGTATTCGAATCTTTTTTATGGCTCACAAGAGATATTTTTCTTCTATAAAATCCGCCAGTCGCTCGATGTCTTCCAGGCCAAATATGGGGACCTCCAATTTAAGGTCCACATCGCTGACCACGGCAACCAGATGTTTGTCGGCTTTGAGAAGTGCATCGGCGTGTCGGGCGGATCGAACAACCTCTATTTTGGGTTTATTCTCTTTCTTATATCCTTCCGTGATGACAAGATCCAGATCATCAAAAAATTTCTTCAGGTCATCCAGACTTCCCCGGTAATCATTTTTGACCATGGCTATTTTTCCCGGTGACGCAACGATGACGGTTTCCGCTCCAGCATCCTTATGGCGCCAACTGTCCTTGCCGGTTTTGTCAAAATCGAAAATATGATGGGAATGCTTGATGGTTCCAACCCGATAGCCTCGGCGTTTAAGCACGGGGATCAATTTTTCAATAAGCGTGGTCTTACCGGATTGAGATCGACCGACAATGCTGATCATCTGCGACATAGTG
>JARFPZ010000567.1 GCA_029288035.1 Desulfosarcina sp. | reverse complement strand
GCTTCTTCTAATATTTTCAAATGCTTCGAAACGGTCGGCTGAGCGATTTCCAAAGCTCCGCGCAGCTCGCAGACACACATCATTTTCTGCTGTAATAATTTAACTATTTTTACCCGATTCGGATCGGAAAGAGCCTTCATGACTTTGAGAAATGATTTCATTGACTATCTCCTTATATTCGTAAATAGCAATATATATGATTAAATAATTTGTGTCAACCGGTTTGTTGAGTTTGAGAAAAATGTAGTTGCGGCTATTACTGAACACATTGATGTGATGACCGAGCTTGCAAAGGACATGGGCGTAAAACTCAAATTTGTTCCAACTGAATGGAAAACATTGATCAACGGCATTATGGCCGACAAGTATGACATCAGTACGAGCGCCTCGGTCGCACCCCAGCGAATCCGAACCGTAGGGTTTACCAAATCATACTATCAGGTCACGACCGTTCCGCTTACGCTCAAAAAGAACCTCGCACAATTCAAAGATTGGGAGGATATCAATTATCCATCCGTCACTTTGACGGTAACTCTGGGGACCTCTCAGGAACAATATGTTGAAAATGTCTTCTCTCCTATCAATCATCGGTTTACAGGAACTGACCCCCAAGGCCAACGAACTCACCGTGACTGTTTACCGGCCTTTGGAAATCTACACGGTTCTGGTTTTAGAATACTTGATCCTATATCCTGATTGTTTCATGGATGGTACGCAGGTTGGAGTCTCGGCTGGGCGTCAATCTTCAGACAGCACACCGCTCGTAACAGGTCGCTGGCCAGTATATTGCTCGTAGCGGCCATAAACCTCGAAGCCGACATTAATCTCTTATTGAAATTGCCTAAAAAATAATGCTATTTGAATTAGTATATAATTTTTCGGCAACTCTAACCGCGAAGGGAGACGCTATGTATCTACCCAAAATTTATGAAAAATTTTCCGGCAAATTCCCCGAAGTTTTCAAAGATTTTAAAAAACTGGGGCAAACCTGCCGTGAAGCCGGCCCGCTAGACCAAAAATGCCAGGATCTGATCAAGCTTGGCATCGCCATGGGCGCCAATTCCAGAGGATCAGTTATGTCCAGCACCCGCAAAGCGCTGGAAGCCGGTGCCACTGCAGAAGAAATTGCCCATGCCGTCCTGCTGTCATTGACGACCACCGGCTTTCCCAATATGATTGCGGCGCTGGGTTGGGTAGAAGAGGTTCTTAATAAAAAAAAGTGATTGCTCAGACTTTCCTGGAGCAGTGAAAAAGGCCCCATCCCGGGAAACGGGAATTTACCGGGCAACGGCTCTACATCGTAATTGAAATCGAGGAGAATCGCCTTTTCAAATCCGGAAGCCAAGAAACAGGTTGCGTGGCCGTCAAATGTAGGCAAGGGATCTTCACCGTCTATCTCCCGCACCAAATTTTCTGCCAGCGTAGATGACATGTAATGGGCCACCGAGCCGGCTTTGGAGGTGGGTACATTGGTTGTATCACCAATGGCAAAAATTCGATCCGCATTTTCGGCTTTCAAGGTGTGGTTATCTGTTGGTACGTATCCTACCGGGTCACTGATATCGGAATCAATCAGGGCTTGGTCGCCCATATTTGGGGGGATGGCGACCAATAGATCATAGCCCACCTTATCGCCTTTGTGCGATTCAATGGTCTTTTCATCCGTGTTGACCTGGGCGATGTCAAAATGAGGCGTTACTTTAATATTCTTATTGGCAGGGAATTCAGCCAATTTCTTTGCAGCGACAGGCTTGGTAAATACATTGTCCAAAGGTGTTACCAATTCGATATCTACCTTGTCCCGAACACCGGTAACGGTAAAAAACCAATCCGCCATGAAAACGAAATCCAAAGGGGCGATGGGACATTTGTAAGGAATTTCGGCGATATTGAGTACGATTTTGCCTGATTTAAAATACTTGAGCTTTTTGCGCAGTTCGATGGCCCCCTCCAGGGTGTAGAAATCAAAAATATCCTTACCCCAGCCAGCCATCATACCATCGATCTCTTCGGGTGCAATTCGGCACCCGGTGGCGATCACCAACCAATCATAATCATATTCGCCCATTGCCGTTTTCACACGGCGTTGATCTTTATCAATATTGACTACCTCATCCACCACGAACTCGACACCTTGGGGAATGAACTCCTTTTTAGGCTTCAACACGTCATTTTTAGAATAAACGCCAAAGGGAATAAACAGATATCCCGATTGAAAATGGTGTTCCTCCTCCCGGTCGATAATGGTGATTTGCCATTCTGACTCATCCAATTCTTGTTGCAGGGTGTTGGCGACCATCGTGCCGCCGGCACCTGACCCCAAAATAGCGACTTTCCTCATGGCACGTTCCTCCTTCTCCTAAAATAATTGACATGATCTCCCCGGTAGCGGAGTGGCGTTATTTAAATAGAAAACTCCGCTCCAAAACTTTTTGGAGCGGAGTTTGATCAGATTATTAAAGCGAAAGCTTTTCGTTATTCGGGAAACACTTCTACTGGCCGCTTGGTATTGCCGGTGGCGTTGGGATAATTGGGGTAAATATAGGCTTTTTCTCCGGTTTTGAGCACATGGTCGGCCTCTTCGTTGAATTCATTGAATCGGGACTTGACTTCGTAAAAACCATGCCACCATGCATAGTCCGGCGCCATCATCATGGCGCCCATGCGCGCCCGTCGGCCCTCGTGATGCCAGAGTTCATAGAACTGCAGCTCCAAATGCTCGTCAAAAAACTTCGTTTTATCGAGAAGCCCCTTTTCATACAGTTCGTCCAGTTTGGCTTTAACCGGTTTGAAATAGACATCATTGTATTCCATTACCGCCTTGTCAAAGCCATCATAGAAATCGTCAATCCAGGAATTGCCGTGACATTGCTGGCAGACGGCTTTCATCTTATTCCGCTCCGTCTGCCAATCTGATTTGGCCGGAAAAGGTTTAAAATTTTCAGGACGAACGGTTAACGGCGCCTGGGTCTCCCATGAAAGCCTTTCGGTAACATCGTGGCTAGTGAGTACCTTACCCGAACCTGACATATGGCAGGCTGCACAGGTCGGCGCTCGGTAGTCGACACCGGCTGTCCAGGTGCCGCCGGCGGCATTAAAATTGTATTCGCT
>JARFPZ010000550.1 GCA_029288035.1 Desulfosarcina sp. | reverse complement strand
TCGGTAGCCGGACTGATGATCACCACCGAGGCCATGATCTCCGAAAAACCGGTGAAGAAAAAGAAAGCGGCGATGCCGGAAATGCCTGAGGACATGTATTAATTAAAATGAGCTCCAAAACGTTCTGAAAAAGTTGATCATTAAATAAATCCCCAATTGAGCTAAAATCAACTGGAACTTAGACGTTAATGGTAACAGTCGGTTGGGTAGAGGCCCTTTATATGTGTTGTCCATCTCCGGCGGATCTATCCAACCTACATAAACTGTTGCTATGCGGCGCTACAAGTGTGCGGCCGAAACCCAATGTGAACGATTCTCATCTTAGGGTTATCGGTTCGCTGAAAATATCATCTTGCAAGCAATTTACGCAGCAAAGCGTTTCAAACATGCTAGATCTATCAAAAATAGTAACCGATAAGTTTTTGAAAAAAGGCTTCACTCCAGTGGAACTTCCTGATCTCTTAAATGACCTAACTCTTCTGTTTAAACAGAGCAAAAGTTGCACGACAAATGATATCAATCAGGAACTGGAAAATCTGGGCTGGGGTGTTGACTTATTAGATGAATATATTTTTAAAGAAATCGAATTCTGACTTATCGGCACTGGTGAAAACTTTAAACAAAATTAGAATAAGAGGGAACAAATGAGCAAGACAAAAAAAATTATGGTGGCCGTGGATTTTTCTGAATATTCCCCGAAAATTGCGGGTTACGCTGGTCGACTGGCGGAAGATTTGGGGGCGGAACTGATTTTTGTCAATGTCATCAATCAGCGTGATATTGACATGGTTAAGCAGGTCACGATGTACACTGATAAGATATCGGTGAAAGATTACATCAATGGCCTCATAGATGATCGAAACGAGCAAATGCAGCGTCTGCTGAAGGAGACAAGCTGCAACCAAATCCCCAATCGATTTCTGATTAAAAAGGGGGTGCCCTTTATAAAACTGGTAGAAACAGCTAAGGAAGAAAAAGTCGATATGGTGGTTATGGGTACCAAAGGTCGTGGGAATATTGCCGGCATATTGTTTGGCTCCCAGGCCGAAAAGATGTTTCGTCATTGCCCGGTGCCGCTGCTCAGCATCCGTGAAAGAGACTGATTCAGCGATTGCTTGTATTCCAAGGGTCAACTGCGATTGATGCCGTATTGCGAACCCCGAGTTCCGATTCTTCAAATTTTAGGAACCCGCTGTTCCTTTGGATTAAATATATACATTCTCAAAACTGTCGCCTGCTGACCTCCTCTCCATTTGATGTTATTCAGGTTTTCTTTTGAAAGTAATTTAAATTTCCATATAATTTGGTTGACCGCATCCCAATTGATTTTCTGGTTGCTTCGTAATTCAGCTATTGGCATAGACAATGCATTTTTTAGGGCACACTTGCCTGAAAAATTTGCAATTCGACAATAGTTTTTTACCAATCGTTAAGATTAAAGGAGGACTAAATGACTAGATTAAACAATAACATTACCATCCTGACACTGATGACACTTGCTGTCTTTTCCCTGTTGGCCTGTGCCGGAACTCAAACCAGCGTGCAGTCCATCTCCAAATCGGCCAATCCCACGGATGTGGTCAATGAATTTGACGGCGAGATTGCCACTGCTCGTAAAAACCAACTCAATGTATTATCCCCTGATTGGTTTTCCGAGGCCGAGGCATCCCTGACGAGCGCCAAAAAGGCGTTGAACAAGGGTGATGAAATTTCAGAGATCATTGAAAACGTTGCCGAAGGACGCGCACAGCTAAAGAGGGCCGAGGAAATGGCGCAAGTCGCCCGGACCACCCTGCCCGAATTGATCAAGAGTCGCGAAATGGCCCGTGCGGCCGGCGCAACCAAAATAAATGACTACGCGAGGGCGGAAGATGACTTTCTGATACTCACCAAGGCCATCGAAGATAACAACCTACGGCTGGCCCAGCGCGAGCGAGGTAGGGTGAGCAAAGACTTCCGCGCATTGGAGCTGCGGGCGATCAAAGACCAGACCATCGGTGAAGTTCGCAAGCTGCTGGCCCAAGCGGAAAATGACGGTGCCCGCAAATATGCACCCCATTCTTTGTCCACAGCCCAGCAAAAGTTAAAAAACACGGATGCCTTTATCACGCAAAATCCTTACGAAAAAGCCAAGATGCAGGAGATGGCCAACGATGCGTTGTTTTACGCCCAACGACTGGTACAGATGAACAAACAGAGCCAGAAAATTCGGACCATGGAGTCCGAGGGGATCGCGCGTTGGATCGAAGAGATGCTGCACCAAACAACAGCCAAGCTGACTGCGCCGGATATGCGCAATGAGCCCTTTGAGACCCAAGTCGAAAATATGGTCGAATCCGTATCGGCGCTTCAGGCAGATCACAAATTTGTCATCGAGCAAACGAAAGAGCAAGAGGCGGATATCGCTGCTTTAAAAAATCGCATTGCGGCTCTGGAGGGAGAGACCAAAGAGCAACAGGCCGCCAAGGAACGTCTAACGGCCGAAAAAGAGTTTAATGAAAAATTCATTCAGATCCAGAACTACTTCGAGCCGGAGGAAGCGGAAGTGTATAAACAGGGAAATCAGTTGGTCATTCGCTTGAAGTCGATTCAGTTCCCTGTTGGCAAAGATACCATCATACCTAAAAATTATGAAACTCTCAGTAAAGTTCAATCGGCGATTCGCACCTTTGGCGAACCGGACGTTATTATTGAGGGACATACGGACAGTACAGGCTCCGATGAAGTTAACGAGCATCTCTCCCAACAGCGCGCCGAAGCCGTGCGGCAATATTTGGTGGCGAATCGGACCCTGTCCTATGATCGTATTGTGGCATTAGGCTACGGTTCCATGCGGCCGCTGGCATCCAATCAAACAGCCGAAGGCCGGGCGATTAACCGGCGAATCGATGTTATTGTCAGACCTGCCTCTCAACCGGTGCAATAGGCGTCTTAACACAAAAGGATCACACAAGCGAAACAGTGAAAAGCAGCAGTGACCGGATCACTGCTGCTTTGCTAATCGCCTTCACATTCCATTTATCAAAATTTCCGTATTAATCCGATTGGCGCTTGGTTGGGCCTCTCTCCAGACGGTAAGGTCAGCGACCCTTAGCGATGATTTCATCCAAGGTTATGCAAATGCGGTTATTGCCCTGAATTATCCAGCCATAGAATATTTCGGTTTAGGGTTACATTTTTTTCCCGGCGAATGGCGGCTTTATATTAGCGACAACATTTTGGCTAGTTTCAGTTTTCTTTACGCAAATTGCAGGAAGTGTTATAAAAAGATGGATTTTAGATATCGTTTAAACTAATCAACGAGGTTTGGAATGACAAGCCATGAAAGTTTATGGAGCAAGCTATAACCGGATTAAACTAATTAGGTGGTCAATAGAGCTATCATTCTACTAAATTGGAGCAGTGTGCGGAAGAAAAAAATACGCATAGGTGATATTCATGATGGAAACTCCTTTTCCAAAATCAATGTCTTTTGCTAAAAAATATGATCGGCTTCTGGAAATTGTGGAGGCTTCAGACACCATGGGTATTCTGATCAATGCAGATCCGGACAGCATGGCCAGTGCCATGGCGTTGAAACGAATTTTTTGGAAAAAGGCCAGGCGTGTGATGATTTATCGGGTCAATTCTATCAAGAGAGCGGATAATCGTGCTTTTGTGAAATTTCTTACAGTTGATCAGAAACATATTCGTCAACTCAAACGTTCGGCAATCAGAAAATGGGCACTATTGGATTCCCAGCCGAATCACCACAGAGCATTTATGGATTACCAATATAATATCATCATTGACCATCATCCTATCACCGACCACGTTAGCGCTGATTTTCTCGACATCCAGGAAGATTATGGCGCAAACTCCTCTATCATGACCGAGTATCTCAAAGCCGGCAAGATCAAACCTTCACCGAAATTGGCAACCGCCCTTTTCTACGGAATCAAAACTGATACCCATAATTTTGTCAGGGCAACCATTCACCATGATATGGACGCCTTTAAATATCTTTACCGATTCACCAGTATGCGTATGCTAAGTAAAATTGAATCAGCCGAGATGACGCGAAGAATGCTGTCCGAGTACCGGCGTGCCATGGAGCGACTAACTTTTATAAAAGATATTGCTTTTGTTCACATGGAGAGAGTGGACAACCCGGATCTTTTGGTC
>JARFPZ010000546.1 GCA_029288035.1 Desulfosarcina sp. | reverse complement strand
CCGATCAGTGGAATCCAACAGAAGGGATTGGCCTCATTATTCCCAAGGTCATACTCGATCATGTTCCAACCGTGACCACTATACCGGTTGACAGTGATCTTTCCCTGGAAAAAATCAGCAAAGAACGCAACCTGGCGTTAAATTCCAATGATATCCCCACCATTCGTGCCTATTTCATGGATGGCGATATCCGGTCAGCCCGATCGTTGGTAGGGCTTGACGATCCTAGCGACGTTGAGCTAGAATATATCTCCCAGGCCAGAAGCGATCACTGCAATCACAACACATTCCGCGGATTATTTCACTATCGCGATCAGATCACCGGTGAAACTGAAATCGTCGACAATTTATTTAAAACCTTTATTGAGGTGCCGACCCTGAAGCTAAAGGCTAAAAAGCCATGGGTGATTTCGGTATTGTGGGATAATGCAGGAGCCGGGCGCTTTGACAATGATCACTATTACGTGATTACGGGGGAAACGCATAACTCTCCATCGAACATGGAAGCCTATGGGGGTGCTATCACGGGTATCGTGGGTGTTTACCGAGACCCACTGGGAACCGGCAAGGGATCAAAATTAGTGATGGGAAGCTATGGCTTCTGTGTCGGTCCGCGAGATTATGACGGTGACCTCCAACCGCACCTACATCCCAGACGCCTTTTGGGCGGTGTCATTGAAGGCGTGCGAGACGGCGGTAATAAAAGTGGCATTCCCACAACCTTCGGCCAGGTGTTATTTCACCCGGGCTATTTGGGAAAATGTCTGGTGTTTGTGACGGCTGTGGGAATGATGCCGGCGGAAATCAACGGTGCCCCGGCGGAGAAAAAACACACCTCCGCCGGTGAGTTAGTCATCATGTGCGGTGGGAGAGTTGGCAGAGACGGAATCCATGGTGTTACCGCCGCCTCCGAAACGTTCTCCGAACACACACCGGCCGGACATGTTCAGATCGGCGATCCCTATACCCAGAAAAAAATGCACGATTTTTTGCTGGAAGCACGGGACGAGGGGCTAATCAGGTTCATTACGGACAATGGCGGCGGCGGCTTGTCGTCATCCATCGGAGAATCAGCCCGATTTTCCAACGGCTGTGAGATTGAACTGGAGAAAGTGCCCTTGAAATATGAGGGACTCGATCAATGGGAAATCTGGATATCGGAATCCCAGGAGCGAATGACCGTTGCCATCCTTGCCGATGATCATGATCGCTTCTTTGAGTTGTCCAAGCAGCATGCCGTCGAAAGTACCGTCATTGGCCGCTACACAGATTCAGGCAAGCTTCACATTACCTATGATGGCAAGACCTGTGCTTATGTGGATCTGGACTTGCTCGAATCAGGTTTCCCTCAGTGGGAATTTGAAGCCGAATGGATTTCTGCCGAACAACGAGGACTCTACGAGCCGGTTCTCAATCCGCCCCAGGATTATGCCGCATTGTTAAAAGATCTTCTTAGCCGGCCTAATATTTGCTCGACCCAATGGATAACCCGGCAATATGATCACGAAGTTCAAGGAACCAGTGTGATCAAACCCTTGGTCGGTGCCGAGCGTGACGTGGACAGTGATGCCACCGTGATCCGGCCGGTACTTGAAGCTCAAAAAGGCCTTGCATTCGCCCAAGCCCTGCTGCCGACCTATTCCACCATTGATGCCTATCACATGACCAGTTGCAGCATTGATGAGGCGGTGCGCAGGCTTTTAGCCGTGGGAGCCGATTTAGATCATATCGGCGGTGTTGATAATTTCTGTTGGCCCAATATCCAGTACGATCCTACCAGCAATCCGGACGGCAAGTTCAAGGCGGCCCAGCTGGTGCGTTCCTGCCGGGCTTTGCGTGATTTATGTATGGCATATGAAATCCCGTTGCTTTCCGGCAAAGACAGCATGTATGTCGATGGAAATCTTGCTGGTCGCTACGGTGAAACTCATAAGGTCTCAGCCCTTGAAACGCTGCAGTTTTCCGCCATCTCGGTAATTGAAGACATCACCCGCTGCGTAACCATGGACAGCAAAATTGCCGGCGATCTAATCTACGTTCTGGGATCCACCCGCAATGAGCTCGGCGGATCTGAATATTACGAGCATCTGGGATACGTCGGGTGCAATGTTCCCGAGGTTCGGACGGCTGAGTTTCTGCCCTTGTACCGCAATGTTAAATCCGCTATTGAGAATGACCTGGTGGCCTCTGCCCACGGTGTATATCGCGGTGGTTTGGCCGTTCATATGGCCAAAGTCGCCATGGGCGGTAATCTCGGCATGCATCTCAACCTTGGGCAAGTTCCCAGACGTGATGTTGAGCGTGCAGATGTCCTGTTGTTTTCTGAATCGGCCGGACGCTTCATTGTGACGGTCGATCCGGTCAAGCGTGCGGCATTTGAAGAACTTTTTGAAGGATCGCCCTGCGGCTGTATTGGAGCGGTTACCGAGATACCGGATTTCGTTGTTCAAGGGATAGAATCTGACGTCCTCATTCGGGTGCCTCTGGCAGATTTAAAGATGGCCTGGAAGAAGACCTTTGGGGAGCTAATCTAGGACAGAAGACAGATGACTTCTGAGCGTAATGGAGGACGAATTTGCGAGATATAAAAGCATTGGTGCTGACCGGTTATGGATTAAACTGTGATCATGAGACGGCCTATGCCTTAGAACTGGCCGGTGCCGATGCTGCGCGGATTCATATCAATTCCCTTATAGACGGCTCGATCAACCTTAAAAGCTTTCAGATCCTTGTGTTTATAGGGGGATTCAGCTGGGGTGACGATCATGGTGCCGGTGTCATTCAAGCCGTTCGGCTGAAAACTAACATCGGCAGTCAGATTATTGAATTTGTTGAAAATGGTAATCTTGTTCTTGGGATTTGCAATGGATTCCAATCTCTGGTCAACCTGGGTCTGCTGCCAGGCTTGGGGCGAAACTATCAACGTCGATCGGTGGCGCTTACCTATAATGACTGCGGAAATTTCAGAGACCAATGGGTCACCCTTAAAGTGAATCCGGCGTCTGCCTGTATTTTCACCCGAGGAATCGATCTGGCGGAACTCCCGGTACGCCATGGTGAAGGAAAGTTCTATACAGACGATAGCACCCTGACTGAGCTTTGGGAAAATAACCAGGTGGCCATTCAATATGCCCTGCCCGATGGTGAACTCGCTGGCAGCCGTTTTCCTTTCAACCCCAATGGCTCGATCAGCGATATTGCCGGTATTTGCGACCCCACCGGGCGGATCTTCGGCCTGATGCCGCATCCGGAAGGTTACAACCACTGGACCAATCATCCCGATTGGACGCGTCGCAAAGAAACCGCCAAGCGCCGCGGCGTCTCCCCGTACACCGGTTTGCCTGTTGGTATTCAGTTCCTGCAGAATGCCGTAAATTTTCTCCGCACGTAAGCCCATATCCGGTTTCTTCTGATAATATTTTGTCAGGACCTAAGGTTCCAGCATTAAAAAAATTTCAAATAACAAAAAAAACGCCAATTCCAACAGAAACGGAATTGGCGTTTTAGTTTCAATGTCTTGTCTTCTATTCTAATTTAAACGGAGTAATGATTTGGGCCCCCGGTTTAATCGCCCTGAGGGAGTCGGTGATCATTACCGTAGCGGTCGCCTTTTCTGTGTGAAGCACAAGTAGCTCACCCAATAGGACCGGCGTCAGCGTGGTAGCATTCTTGTCCTCGGGATTGATATGATATTTTTCCTGTTTAAAAATCCAATACAATTGACCGGTTCTAACCCCGTCCTGTTCGCCTTTGTCAATAAACGCAATGTCGCTTTCACCGAACATTTCCCGGTGTTCCTCGGATTCGACAATATGACCTTTTAGGCCCTCCGGACTTTGCTGCATTCCAATTTGAGGCAGGCGTCGATAATACGGCATGAGCAGGTCGCCAACTTTAATGGGCCGGTACGCGGCAACAATTCTTCCTAGAACAAAATCAGGTCGCACAATGGTGATTTCAACCGCGCCCGTCAGATAGTGCTGGATGCCGATGAACTCGTTGGTTTTTCTGGTCTTGATCGGCCTTAATGTCCGGTAGATAGTAAATTTGCTGCCTTTTTCGAGTGAAGCGCCATCTCCCGGCCGGATGTATACCAGATCTCCGGTGCTGATCATCTCCTTATTCCCTTCCACTTTAAAGATGCTACCCTGGGATTGAATGGGATCTTTACGAATGAAACCCACCCGATCCATGGCAGCGTAGTGGAAGTGCAGCATGTTCGTCAATTCGGCATTATCCACAACCGTCTTGTCCTTGGTGGAAGCCTTCTGGCCAGTGGAAACATTTTGGGCAGTGGGAGTCTTTTGGCCAGTGGGCGCTATTTCGCCATAGCCTTGCGCCCCCCGGCGCCGATAGAGTCGGATGCGCTGTCCTGGATAAATGAGGTGAGGATTTGCGATCTGGCTGTTTTCTTTCCATATTTCCGGCCATTGCCAGGGTGTATCGGAAAACTTTTCTGACAGATCCCAAAGGGTGTCGCCCTTTTGTACGGTATAGTAGAATCCGGTTTCGTATTGAACGGTTTGCTGATCCTGTGCTGCCGCTTGGGATTCGAAAAAGCCCGGCATGAGCAGAAAGATGAATAAAATCAAAATGGATAAAATGCGTGTTTTTATTTTCATCAGATACTCCGGTTTATTGTTGCTGTTAAAGTCAAAAAAAATTATTTTTTATCTAATAAGATTACTTGATTATCATTGAATTGTCAAATTTTTCGACCATTCATCATCGATTCTGATTGGAGAGTGATTGAGGGACTAAATAGTCTGAGATTAGGCTATTAGATGAGGTTAGCGATTTTTTCAATTAGAGAATCGCTGACATTAACAGCGATTCTCGGTGAAGTGAAAATGCGAGGTTAAGCCTCAGATAAAGGCTATATCTAAGCACCAAAAAAAAGCCCTTACCGCATGCGAACATACTGTAAGGGCTTTTTGCTAATTATCGTCGATAGACGGGGTGATTACATCATTCCACCCATTCCGCCCATTCCGCCCATGCCGCCGCCCATTCCGGGTGCTCCGCCAGGCATTGCGTCTTGTTTTTCTTCCGGTTTATCCGCCACCATGGCCTGGGTTGTCAGCATCAATGAGGCCACACTGGCTGCATTTTGCAGGGCCAGACGAACCACCTTGGTGGGATCCAGGACACCGGCCTTCAGAAGATCTTCATATTCATCTGTGGCGGCATTATAGCCGTACGAGCCTTTTTCATTTTTAACTTTGTCGATGACAACAGATCCCTCTAAACCGGCATTGTTGGCAATCTGACGCAGCGGCTCTTCGATGGCACGCATAACGACTTTAACACCCAGTTTCTGATCCGCTTTGATTCTAAGTTTGCTCAGGGCATCCAGACTACGCACCAGGGCGACACCGCCACCGGGCACAATACCTTCTTCAACCGCCGCCCGGGTCGCGTTCAAAGCATCTTCAACGCGCGCCTTCTTCTCCTTCATTTCGGTCTCGGTGGCTGCGCCGACATTGATAACCGCCACGCCGCCGATCAGTTTGGCGAGTCGCTCCTGCAGTTTTTCACGATCATAATCGGAGGTCGTCTCATCAATCTGGGCTCGAATTTGTTTTACCCGGCCTTCAAGGGCTGAGCGCGATCCGGCACCATCGATGACGGTCGTGTTGTCCTTGTCGATACTGATGCGTTTGGCTTTTCCTAAATCCTGAACCGTCAGGTTTTCCAGCTTGATTCCAAGATCTTCAGAAACCACCTGTCCACCGGTCAAAATGGCAATATCTTCCAGCATGGCTTTTCTGCGATCGCCGAAACCGGGGGCTTTCACCGCAGCGACGTTCAGGGTGCCTCTGAGTTTGTTGACCACCAGGGTCGCCAGGGCTTCGCCATCGACATCTTCCGCGATGATCATCAGCGGTTTGCCCATTTTGGCGACTTGCTCGAGGATCGGAAGAAGGTCCTTCATGTTGCTGATTTTTTTCTCGTTGATCAGAATGTAGGGATCATCCAGGGAAGCTACCATTTTTTCCGGATCGGT
>JARFPZ010000475.1 GCA_029288035.1 Desulfosarcina sp. | reverse complement strand
CTTCCAATGATCAGGCATTCAAAATTCTCACCGCATTTTTCACAGTGATACTCGTAAATCGGCATTCAATTTTCTCCTTTGGGATTTCGCCTTTAATCACCAAAAATAATCATCAAGGCCCCAAAATCAAGGCTAATCTATCTCTTCAATAACACCCGCCGCGACTAGGGGCAATAGGATTTCGTGATGACCCACCAGGTTTATTCCGCGACCACCCTTGGCGGTGGGTCGATTGATTACGTTGGTGAGGGGACGATAGTGCTTGATGAAATCCATGTTGATCGTTGTAAAGTCTTCCAGTGTATATCCTAAATTTCTTACTAGTGTCGTGGCTTTTAAAAATATTTCTGGCAAAATCACCGCGGATCCGACGTTTAAATAAACGCCCTTATCGAGTGCTGCCACAAGGGATGCAAACAGCCGAAAATCCTGGTGGGAGGCCGAACCTGCTGCTTGGGAGTCATATCCGGGATGCATATGTATAATATCTGTTCCGATAGCAACATGAACCGTCACGGGTATTCCCAAGCGGGCCCCCGTTGCGAGAATGCTTTGCTTCATCAACGGAAGCCGCTTTTCGAGGATGTTCCGACCAACCGCTTCGCCGAGTCCCGTGGATATTTTACGAGTTGATGTGATGGCCTCATTTAAAAACGTACAGGTCTCACGGGCCATGCCGAAGGAGCCGTCGCCTAAAGTGGCGTCGACATCTTCTGATGTCCGGCCGACCATGGCAAGTTCGACATCGTGGATGATACCGGCGCCATTCATGGCCACGCCGGTGATGATCCGACGTTCCATCAGATCGATGACGATGGGATTGAGGCCGACTTTGATTACATGGGCGCCCATACCGAATAAAATCGTATGGTTATTACGGTAAGCCCTGACGATGGCAGATATGACGTTTTTTAATTGACCGCCTGCCAGAATGTCGGGCAAACTAGCCAGGAAAGTCCGGTAGGAAGCGCCTTTCTGCCAGGGTTTGGCAAATTCTTCCACTGTTACTTTGCTTTTTCGGTCGACGAGATGGTGGGTTTTGACTCTGCTGAGGTCTATCGGGTCGAATTTTTGTGGCATGATTTTCTTTCGATTTTAGGATTTTAGAAGTTGGAATGCGGATTGCTCTAGCAGGATAAATTCGCTTTTTTAATTCCAAATCCGGTCAAACTGGACTTGACTATTTATTAAATTCCATTGTTATTAAACTCCTCGGGGTACAATTGTCTCTCCAGAAGATCGCACACGATGTGTCCCAACATAATATGGGTTTCCTGAATTCTGGCAGTAATATCCGACTCCACCGATAATACGAGATCGGCACAATCGCCCAGTTTACCTGACCGACCGGTCAGGGCGATGGTTGTGAGTCCTGTTTTTTGAGCGGCAATAACTGCCTTGAGGACATTGGGAGAATTACCGCTGGTGCTGATGCCCCAAGCAATGTCGCCCTTTTTTCCGAGCGCATGAATTTGTTTGGAAAAAATTTCATCGAAGTGATAATCGTTGCCAATGCTGGTGAGAATGGACGTATCGGTTGTCAGGGCAATGGCTGCCAGTGGAGGTCGCTCAATTTGGAAGCGGTTGACGAGTTCGGCTGCCAGATGTTGAGCATCTGCAGCACTTCCACCGTTTCCGAAAATAAAGACTTTATTGCCGGATGCCATGCAGGAAGCCAACATTCTTGCCGCAGTGATGATATTGTCAATATTTGATTCAATGCAACGGCGTTTTATCTCGATACCGGAATCCAGAATGTCGAGGATAATGTCTTTCATAGTGACCGTTCCAGGTTCAGGATTCAACGTTCAGGGTTAAGGACAAAGAAGGCATTAAAGACCCGAAGTCCTCATTGAAAATTCTCATTTTCCCAATTAATTGACAACTTAGCTCCAGATTTTGGATTTGGCCCAACGAAGCTGACGCTTTTCTCGTAAATACTCATCCCAATTGCAGGCCAGGGACGAGAATTCAACCTTGAACCCCTGAACCTTTGAACCCGTGAACGCAGGTCGTTCATTTTGCAACAAGCCGGCTTTCGATTTCTTGGATATCCCCAGCGGCATCATAGCCAAATTGTTCTGCTTTTTTATACTCTTCTAAGGCATCGTCGAGGCGATTTTGTTTAAAATACAGCCGGGCCAGTCGGGAGCGAAAAAGACCGTTTTCAGGTGAAAGTCCGACACTTTCCTGACAAAACATCAGGGTGATTTCCGGATTTTCGTCCTGATCATCAAGTAGGCATCCCAGCGCCGACATGGAAGCTGCATCATTGGGGTTATGCTTGATGGCTTTTTTGTAGGCTGATATGGCATCCTGCGTCAGATTGTCGGCGGCATAACAGTCACCCAGGTAACGATAAACCATAGCCGATTCCGGATCGAGCTTTGATGCACGCTCCAGAAACGGTTTTGCCTTTGTCAAATCACCTGACTCAAAATAGAGTTTGCCGCATTGAAAGGCGACTTCATAGACATCGCCATTGATATTGTCGGCCTTGAGAAAGAATTTAAGGGCCTTTTCGGGCTGCCCTCTCAGCGTATGGACCAGCCCCAGGTTGAACATCGCCATGTATTCTCCGGGGTCTAGAGAAGCAACTTTCTTAAATTCTTCTAATGCCGATTCATATTCACACTGTAGACCGTAACAGACACCGAGACTGTTGTGGACGTTTATATTGGAAGGATCCATTTCAAGAGCGCGCTTATATTCATCGATGGCCCCCTGAAGGTTCCCATTTTCATACAATTTGTCACCGCTAATATTTAAACTCACTCCATCGAAAACGACCGCGCTGCCGGGCCCAAAGAAAGTCGCATGGTCAAGCGCCTTGCGGGCGTTATCGATCATATCGGATTTTCCAAAGGTGATGATCGGAAAGGAAACAATTCCGATGGTAACCGTTTGTTCGGATTTTGCGGCCAGGCGGTCTTGAATGTCGCGGGCTAATTCCAAACCCTCCGATCCATTTATTTCAGGGAAAATACTCCCGAATAATCCGGGTTCAAGAACACCCCATAAACCGTTTTTCTCTCTGCAAATCATCTTCAGTATTCCGGCAACTTCGACGTGCCTGTCCAGCGCATCGGGGTTGGAATATTTTTGATCCTCCTGCTGATTCTGGTCCACTCCGACGGCAAGGGCTGCGAATTGAGCGATGGAATCCAGATGTTGTACGGCATGGTCGATAAAATCCCTGCCAACAAGCATATTCGGAAAAACAGATTGCAGTACCTCATTGACACCCGCAGCCTTTTTTCTTTTTATATCCTTGATCGGTCCGGTGTCTGTTTTTGAAAGTAAAAAGTTTCGTGCAGATCCCCGGCTTTGAAATACTGCCTTTGCATTATTGGCCATGTTTAAGCTCTTTTCAACACGTGTTTAAATGCCGATTCAATAATTGGTAAGTCGTCATCCTGTAATGTTCTAGGATCTATGATAAACGCATCATCCTGGATACGCCCGATAACCGGCGGTGAATTTTTTCGCATGTTTATTTTCAGGTTATTGGCGGAAAGGCCGTCAACTTTTATTCGCAGGCACTTACTCGGCAGTGATAGAAGTGGCAACGCTCCGCCGCCTGCTTTTGAGGAAAGTTCAACGAGGTTGATTTGAAGCCGGGACGGGTCTATTTTCTTCAAGTTCTCCATCAATTTCGATGCTTTTTGTTCAATTTCGTTTAGACCCATCGTCAACATTCGTAGGGTCGGTATCCTGCGTACTGCCTGTGCTTCATCGCGGTACAGGCTCACAGTGGCCTCAAGAGCGGCCAACGTCAGTTTGTCAATGCGCAGGGCCCTGGCCAGGGGATTTTTCTTGATTGCTTCTATGATGGGTGTTTTACCTACAATAATGCCCGCCTGGGGTCCTCCCAGAAGCTTGTCGCCGCTGAAGGTCACCACATCGGCACCGGCAGCCACGGATTCCTGCACAGTAGCTTCTTTGACTATCCCGTATTTTGAAAAATCGATGAAGGTGCCGCTTCCCAGATCTTCCATAACCGGTTTGCCATATCGCTTACCGAGTTCAACCAATTCTTCTAATGAAACCTCGGCCGTAAACCCGATGATGCTGTAATTGCTGCGATGCACCTTCAGCAGCAGGGCGGTATTATCCGAAATGGCATTTTCATAGTCTTTCATATGGGTGCGATTGGTGGTGCCGACCTCTTTTAAGATACTGCTACTTTTCGCCATCACATCCGGGATTCTGAATGAACCTCCGATCTCCACCAACTCACCCCGGGAGACAATCACTTCTCTGTTCCGGGCAATGGTGTCCAGGCAAAGCAAAACGGCGCCGGCATTGTTGTTAACCGCCAAAGCTGCCTGGGCGCCGCTGATTTCGCATATAATATCTTCTATAATACTGTATCGGGAGCCCCGCCTGCCGGCGCCAAGATCATACTCGAGATTTGAATAGCGACCGGCGATAGCTGCGATATTCTCAACCACCTCCCTCGGGAGCAGGGAGCGGCCCAAATTGGTGTGCACGACAACGCCGGTGGCATTGACCAGGTGTTTTAGATTAAAGGCCATGGTGTCTTTGACCGCCACCCGGACCAATTCGATGATCTTGTCCTCCGACAAGCTCTCATCGCGAATATGCCGATTTTTCTTAAGGATGCTATCTCGAAGGGTTTCCAAGGTGTTACGGATAGAATTGACCATAAGCTTCTTTGGAATATTTTCAAAAAACGGTACCGTCCCGGCACGCTCCAGGAGATGGTCCACTCCGGGTAGCATTCGTAACAATTTTTGCTGATTTTCTGATAGCGTCATTTAATTATCTTATGGATATTGATAAGCTTCGCTTTCACACAATGGGATATGAGCGGCATGTCAGATATTATTAATATTGGGAAACGTAACCATATTTGCTTGTAAATACTGCAGATACATATTTATACCTAGAATACTGGGTTATTTCAACAGAATTTTTGGATAACCGAGAAAATCCTTTATGAATAACACGATTTAAGATAAAGAGCAGGTTTAACTTGGCTTGGTCACCGGGGCTTATAATTGTTGTTTTCATTTTGGTTTTCGTAATTCGTTCTACAGGATAGGTAATACGAGGAGGTGCCATGAAGAATCTATTGGTTACCGGCGGATGCGGGTTTATTGGAAGCGTATTTATTCGCTACCTGCTGTTGGATTCCGACTATGACGGGCGTATCATTAACATCGACAAGCTTACCTACGCCGGCAATCCTGACAACCTGGCCGATGTCGAAAAATCAAATCCCGAGCGTTATATATTTTTAAAAGCAGATATATGTGATCCGGAGGCCATGGCCCATGCATTCAACACCTATGAAGTCGATGCCGTCTGTAATTTTGCCGCGGAATCCCACGTGGACCGATCGATCGTTGCCCCGGACGCCTTCATTAGAACCAATATCGAAGGAACATTCAATCTCCTCGAGGTTTCCCGTCAGAAGGTGGATCGCCTGGTTCTCTTCCATCACGTCAGCACCGATGAGGTTTACGGTTCTCTGGGATCTGACGGTTTTTTTACCGAAAAAACTCCTTATAAACCAAACAGCCCGTATTCGGCATCCAAGGCCGCCTCAGATCATCTTGTCCGGGCTTACAATAAGACTTACGCGCTGCCGGCGACCATCTCCAATTGTTCAAACAACTATGGGCCGTACCAGTTTCCGGAAAAATTGATCCCATTGATGATACTGAATGCTATAGAAGATAGGCCGCTTCCGGTTTATGGAGACGGCAGTAATGTCAGGGACTGGTTGTTTGTTAAAGACCACTGCCGGGCTGTCTGGGAGATAATGAAGCGGGGTACCCGGGGTCAAACATACAATATCGGCGGCCGCTGCGAATTGGCCAACCTCGACATTGTCGCCATGGTATGCGATTTGCTCGATGAAATGGTTCCAAAGGCAGATGGAAGATCTCGCAGGGACCTGATTACCTTTGTTAAAGACCGTCCCGGGCATGATTTACGATATGCAATAGATTGCAGCAAGTTGGAAAAAGAATTGGGATGGATTCCCGTAGAATCCCTTGAAACCGGACTCAGAAAAACGATTCAGTGGTATCTGGATAATTCACATTGGGTACAACGGGTTAAAAGCGGAGAATATCTGAACTGGATGAGAGAGCACTATGGGAATGACGAATGATGAATGATGAGAGACGAAATAGGGCATCCTTCTCGAAGGAGAGGAAATGAGACAGGCCAAAGATTATATTATCTTTCCGCTGGATGTATCTTCTACGGATGACGCCAAACGCTATGTTGAGCTTCTTGCCGATCATGTGGGGTTGTTCAAGGTGGGGTATGAGCTTATGATACGGTCTGGTCCGGATATCGTTCGGTTTATCAATACGGCCGGTGGTGCCGGTGTGTTTTTAGATTTGAAATTGCATGACATACCGGCGACGGTCTCCCGCGCCATGGCCGGAATTGTCGATCTCGACATCCGATTTGCGACCGTACACTGCGGAGAGACGCCAAAAATGCTCGAAGCTGCTGTTGGCGCCAGCCAGGGAAGGGTTCAGATCCTGGGTGTGACGGTGCTGACCAGCGTAAATGCGGGAGATATCAGGGCCGCGGGATACCGCCCGGATTTTTATCAGAACCTGCCCGCCCTTGTCTTACAAAGAGCCGACATGGCCAGAACAGCTGGCTGTGCCGGTGTGGTCTGCTCCGGCCTTGAAACCGCTATGATAAAGGCACACTTCGGAAATGAGTTTATCACGGTTACACCGGGGATTCGGCCTCAATGGTCGCTTGGTGAAAAAGACGATCAGAAGCGGGTCACAACACCTGCGCAGGCCGTTCAAAATGGATCGGATTACCTCGTAATCGGAAGGCCGATACGGGATGCTTCTGATTCCCAAGCGGCGGCCGCACGTATCGCCGAAGAAATTTCATCCGCCCTTTAGTAAATGTTAAACATCCGATATAGTGTAAGCCCTATGACAATAACACCCAACAGCAGGGCAAATATCAATTGGTCGGAGCTTAATTTTTTCATTCGTCCCTATCCAACCCAAAGGCGGTGTGCAGCACCCGCACAGCGAGTTCGGCATATTTTTCTTCGATAACACAGGATACTCTGATTTCCGAGGTGCTGATCATCTTAATATTTATATTTTCCTCGGCAAGGGCGCGAAACATGGTTGATGCTACGCCTGAGTTATCCTTCATACCGACACCGATAACCGAAACCTTGGCAATATTTTCATCACCGAATACTTCTTCGGCGCCGATGTCTGTGGCGATCTTTTTTTCCAGTATCAGTGATCTTTTAAACTCACCTTTTGGTACCGTAAAGGTCAAATCAGTTTGTCCCTCGGCCCGGGTATTTTGGATTATCATATCCACGATAATCCCGGCATCGGCGATGGGCGTGAAAATTTTTGCCGCAATCCCAGGTTGATCGGGACCCTTCTTCAACGTAATGCGCGCCTGATTTTTATCATGGGTAACGCCGGATACAACAAGACGTTCCATGCCGGAATCTTCATTGACAACCATGGTTCCCTCCTCCTCACTAAATGATGACCTGACGTGTACGGGGATGTTGAATTTTTTAGCAAATCCTACTGAACGAATTTGCAGCACTTTGGCGCCAAGACTGGCCATGTTCAACATTTCGTCATAGGATATCGTCGAAAGCTTTCTGGCTTTTTGACAGATATTGGGATCGGCTGTGTAAATACCATCCACATCCGTAAATATTTCACAAACATCCGCTTTGATTGCCGCTGCAATCGCCACGGCGGACGTGTCGGACCCGCCGCGTCCAAGCGTTGTAATATTGCCGTCAGGGTCACACCCCTGAAAACCGGCGATCACGACAATGTGACGTTCTTTGAGCAATTTTTTTATTCGATCGGCTCTTATATCTACGATGCGAGCATTACCATGGCAGTAGTCCGTTACCACCTCGGCCTGATATCCCAGCAGTGACTGGGCGGGGTAGCCCATTGATTTTAGCATCATAGCCAGAAGGGCCGAAGTCGTTTGCTCTCCTGTGGCCAATAGCACATCAAGCTCCCGACCGTCGGGCGTTTCGGTTACCTTCCGAGCCATGTCTATCAAATTGTCAGTAATTCCGGACATGGCGGACAGGATAACGACCACATCGTTTTCTCGATTATAGGTTGCGACCACTCGTTTGGCCACATGACGGATACGTTCGAGGTCTGCAACTGACGTTCCGCCGAATTTCTGTACGATTAAGCTCATTTCATCCCTAGGATACTTTCATCTAATGGTTTGGTCAGGTTGACGATGCTGTGTCCGAATGCATTTAAACTAATTTTGCGGCCATTATCATTGGTAATTTCAAAGGTCATGGCCAGATGATCGTCAGGCAGTTGATGCGACATTTTTTCCGCCCACTCGATTGCAATTACTGCCTGATCATACATCAGCTCGTCCAGGCCGATATCTTCAAAATCGTGAATACCGTCCAGGCGGTACAGGTCGATATGAATCAGTGGAAAGCGCCCCGGGTATTCGTTGACCAACGTGAACGTCGGGCTGGTGATATAATATTCGTCCGGGACCTCAAGTCCTTCGGCCAAACCCTGCACGAAAGCGGTTTTGCCGCTTCCAAGGTCACCGCTGAGTCCAATGACCAGCGGAAGTTTAATCCACTGGCCGATGGTTTTCCCCAACTTTTGGGTTTCTTGCACAGTACGGGTCGTTATTTGGAATTGACTACTGGACATGGTTCATGATCTTTTTAATTTCACCGGGAACGGCGTGCATGACTTCGCCGGCTAGATAACCATAGGGCCCGATGGTATGCGCCAGGGTGTCAGCGGCGGCTCCGTGTATATACACACCAATATGGGCAGCAGATTCAGGAGAGAATCCCTGAACGATTAGTCCTGCAATGATTCCTGTAAGCACATCTCCCATGCCGCCTGCAGCCATACCGGCATTGCCAGTGGGATTTATAAAGATTCTGCCGTCCGGGTGTGCGACAACAGTACGAGCGCCCTTTAAGACGACATGAACATTTAGATCAACCGCGACGTTGCGGGCGCAGTTTATCCGATCCTGCTGAATATTGTCGACGTTTACATCCAAAAGACGGGCCATTTCACCGGGGTGAGGCGTCAGAATGATCGGCACGTGTGCTTTTTTTAGGACTTGCATCCGTCCGACCAGATGGTTAATGCCATCGGCATCCACGACCACCGGAATTTGGCTTTCAAGTATGATTTTATGGACCAGCTTTCTGGTTTCCGATGCCTGTCCCAGACCAGGTCCGATGGCGAGGCATTTTTTACCGGCCATCAATTTTTGGATGACACCGAAGGCGGATTCGTCGAGAGCACCGTCCTTGTTTTCCGGCAACGGGGCTGTCATGGCTTCCAACATTTGGGATTCTAAAACTGAATTGAGGCTTTGTCCAATAGCCAGCGTCACAAGTCCTGCGCCGGCTCGCTGTGCAGAAATAGACGTCATTGAAGCGGCTCCGGTTTTTCCGGGAGATCCGGCCACCACCAACAAATGCCCGCTGGTGCCCTTGTGGGCGTCCTCAACTCTGGGTGTCACATA
>JARFPZ010000478.1 GCA_029288035.1 Desulfosarcina sp. | reverse complement strand
GCCGTTGATAATATTGTCATTTAAGGTGTAGTAGGAGCCGCGAAAGCTGCCGCCCAGGTGGTATTCAACGGATTCAACCCCAAAACCGGCCACAATGGGGGATTTTTGCTTGGGGATCATGACCTCCGCCCCCCTGTTTTCAAAATTGTCAATGGCCAGTTTGACAATCCGTTCAGCGTCTTCCAGGGCATGATGCTCATCAAATTCAATGTGAAGGACATTGTCCTGTTCCATCCGTGCGATGGGATGAGTGGTGATCAATTTGGTGTGAAAGCATTTGGCCACATTAGCCAAGTTTTGGAATATGCATTGGATGTCGACCACCATAGCATCACAGGCCCCGGTGATGATGGCAAGCTCCTGCTGGAGGAATGTGCCGCACAGGGGCACCCCATGGCGTTGCAGCATTTCGTTGGCCGTGCAGCAAATGCCGGAAAGCTGGATGCCTTTGGCCCCTTTGGATTTGGCATATTCTTCCATTTTTTTAGTTTGAGCAACCGCGATGATCATCTCGGAAAGCACCGGTTCATGACCGTGGATCACAATGTTGACCATGTCTGCTTTCATAACCCCTAAGTTGGCTTCAGAAGCTATCGGGTAGGGCGTCCCGAAAAGGATGTCTTGCAGTTCGGTAGCCAGCATGGAACCGCCCCAGCCATCGGCGATGGCAGCGCGAGTGCCCTGCTTCATCAAGTTTTTATAATCCTGGTCCACACCGATGTGGGTTCGGTGCATGATTTCAACAATTTCTCTGTCGATATTGCGCGGCACCACCCCTCGCTTTTTCCAAAGATCATAACGGGGCTCGGGCGCCCGTTTGGCAAAAAGAAGTTCGCCCTCGGCCTTGCCCCATTCATTTAAAGCCTTTTCACCGACTTCGACGGCAATTTCGTCAAGATCCCGATCAAGCGTTTTTCCGTCAATTTCAACGGTTGTTTCGATATCCAGGTATTTAGCAACTTCAACGAGTTTGCGCGTATCTTTAATTTTATAGGCTTCGGTTTCTCTTCTGGCAGCCGACATAAATACTTCGGCCACCGAACGCCCATGATCCGAATGGGCAGCAGCACCACCGGCGATCATGCGGATGAAATTGCGGGCCGCAATCGTATTCGGCGTTGCCCCGCAGATGCCTTTGCGGGTATCCTCCCCTTCGATGCCGCCTTTTGGTAGCGGTAATCGACATGGACCCATGCCGCAATTCTTGCAACAGATTCCCTGGGTACCGATGTTGCAGGGCTTCATCGTAACTGCCCGGTCAAAGGCTGTCTCAATCCCCAGCGAATGGGCGTGTTCAATCATTTGTTGACTAGCCGGATCTATGGTGGCTGCCACCGGATCAGCCAGTTTCTTGGCTTTGACCTCCTTGACTACTTTTTCTTCTGCCATATTATCCTCCTGAAGGTTAGGGTTTTTTGAGCAATCATTAAGTGATTGGGAGAAAAAGCAAAAAATGTTGAACTCGAAATCAACAATCGGAATTTCCGAGAAAGATTTTTCTCACCGAACTTCACAGTGAATAAACCTCTATAATCGAAGCTAAAGCATGATTTATGCCACTATCCAAAAAAATAATATTACTATATGAATACAATTGGTTATTGAATTTTATAAGAAAGATTGATAGGGAAGTGAATAAGGATTTAGAAAAATTGCGAACCTTCTTTTCGCAAAATTTCGAAATCTTGCAGTTATGTGGTCTCTATAGATTCTAGAACCTTAATTTTGATATCTTTGCATTTTATAAAAAACTTTTTCCAAAACGAAGGTACGAAGTTTAGAAAGCACGAAATTAATCTTATCTCTTTTTCGTGTTTTCAAACTTTCGTGCTTTCGAAATTGATTGATTTTTTTGGTTCTGGCTCTTCCGGGCAACATTCATTATTGACAGTCCATAAATAGCACTGTTATTCAACAAGTACTTTAGGATTTTGCGCCAATTGAATTGATGGGATGTCGAAGATCCGCCTTAGGAGGATTGGAATACTGGAATGGCTAAAATCGCCCCCCAGGAGATTTTTTTAACTACCCCCAATGGAGAAGTGCGAATTCGTTCTTTTTGTAGTCCAGAAGAAATTCGCAAATGCCTCTTTGATCGCCAGTTTGCATTCCATGATCATTATAAATCCCTTTATACCAGCCGAGACCTCCTGGAAAAAGCCGCTGAGCAACCCGACGCAGACATCGTTCTGGCTCTGGCCGAGCAAAACCATATCATTGGTTACGGAGTGTTGGGCTACCCCGATCGGGGGGAGCGGTGGGCGGATTTGGGACCAGAAATTATGATGGAAGTCAGGGCGATCGAGGTTTGTCGAAGTTGGCGGTCACACAAAATTGCATCTTCCATTCTAAAGATGCTGGTGGTTCACCCGCAGATTGAAGAGAAGATCGTTTACATGGTTGGATACTTCTGGACCTGGGATTTGAACGGGACGAGAAAGACGGCACAACAATATCGCCAAATACTTATCAACCTCTTTCAGCCGCACGGGTTTCAGGTGTACCAGACCAACGAACCGAACATTTGTTTAAAGCCTGAAAATTTATTCATGTGTCGGGTGGGTAACAACATTCGTCAGGTAATACGAGACCGCTTTAAATGGTTAAGGTTCGGGCTTTCTCCCTGGGCTTGGAAAGTAAACGTACATTAGGTATTGGGTATTTGGTACTTGATACTAGCGATTGGGAATCCGTTAATGGGGGGTAATAAGGCGAGATCTACAAAATGAAACTTATTCCTTAACACCCGTAACCAGTACCCGATACCTGATACCTCTTCAATTGAGGTTTACTCAATTGAGGTCATATTTTATCTACCAGAATGATGGTCAATATCCTGATGGGAGTGGAATCATGCTCGGCGGCGATTTCCTTGATCTTTTCATCGTCCTTAGCCTCAATGCCACCCTCTTTTAGGCGAAGGTAGACTGTTTTTTGGTCAAGCCCATGGTCCCTGATTATTTGGCCGATGCTCTTTCTGCCAATCCCGGTGCCGGCAAAAGCCTCCTCTACCATCTCCGGCGTCCAGACCGACCCTGATTTCATCGTCTTAGGTTTTGGCTCAAGCTTCTGGATCACTTCATAGACGGCCATGCCCGAAGTACCCTTGCTATCGGCAATATCGCCAAGGGTTTTATCGGGTCTGTTCACTTTGAAGCCAGCCTCTCTGAGTTCTACCATCGCCCGGTCCAGCGGGATACCCTGCTTCTTACAAAAAATCTTAAGGCTAACCAATTCAGCGTGCCCGAAAGGCGGTTCCAATTCGGGAGAGGTGACCCAGGAGCTTTTGATAGCCTCACCCAGATCAGCCACGTAGACCAGAGGCGGTAAGGACCAAATACCGCTCGCTATGATCCAGAGAAATATCAAGCTGCTGATCATCAGTTCGCGCTGATAGCGCAGCCCGGTTTCAATCTTGCCACTCAGGTACCCACTCAAGGGTTTCCAGTTAAAATAAAGGTGGAAGCCACCGGTCACTAGGAACAAGAGGCCGGAGAAAATGTGTATGTTACCCCACTGGTCCTTTTTCAGACCCAATAGGTTCCATTTAGTCCAGTATGCCACCCGACCATGAGGTTCTATGTATAGGATGATTGCAGTGAGCAATAGCAAGATGAAACTCACCAAAGAGCACAATGAGGTGAATGCCCGACCATGCCAGTTACTGTGACCCATTTATATTACTCTCCTTTCAGATCGGCTGTGCATGAACCAGGCAACAATGGTATTTGTCAGTCGATACTTGATATTCTGTCATATTCGGAATTGTAATTTTTATAGCTATAAAATCTTTTTCGCTCAGAAAGTTGTCATTTTATTGTAATTACCGGGCATGGGGCATGTAGCACAACATATTGAGCAGTTGAGCCGAGTAATAGTTTTCCAACCTTAGACCTTTTCCGTACACCTATAATAATTTCAGAAACATTTGATTGCGCCGCAAACCAAACTAAATTTTCACCGGAAGAACGCGAACTAACCAAAAGGCGTGTCTCATAGCCGGTGATATCTCCGTTAAGCTGATTTTGTATCTCTCGTTCTAGTTTTTCATCAGCCGCTTGAAAAATTCCTGGATCTAACGGATGATGACTTGTTACCGACTTGACTACAATAATTTTTGCATCAAATGCTTTCGCATAATTTTTTGCAAGCTTCAGAGCGTCTTTGGCTGCGTTTGATCCGTCATACCCTACCAAAATGTTCATTTTGATCACCTATCTAATTTCTTTCTATTGATATTAATATATATTTCAAGTTTCTGGCACAATGTATCCAATTCAGATTTGTCGTTTTTGAGGCTAAATGACAACATTTTTGTTTCCATTAATGCTTTCCTTTTCAGGATATGCATATACTCTCCTTAAACCATTGTTAGCATGAAGCGTGCCACAATTTGCACTACCAATATTTAATATGATATTAGTTAGTTGACCAAAAGGGTGGTTGCTATGATGTTAATATACCGGAGCAAATATAGAAAAATTTCGAATTATTATTTAAGAATATTTTGAATATGTATAGGCTGAATAGGAGAAGACAAATTTAGTTGAAAATAAGAAAACTTTCCATATTGGGCTTACCACATGGTTATTGGTGAGTGGGTTTGATATCGAACTTTTCCACCAACACCTTGGCGACGATGGGCGACAGGAAGGCCGGCAACGTCGGCCCCAGCCGGATGCCCTTAACGCTAAGGAACATCAGTGCCAGCAGCACGGCTACGGCCTTTCGTTCATACCAGGCAATTTCTTAGGAGAATTGAAAACAGAACATGATAGTCCTCCTTTTTGGGTTACAACTATATTTAATAAAACTCAAATTTAAATTTTATCAGCCGATCCTCGGCACCCACTTGCCGGTCTTTATTTTATAGTTTCGATATTCTTCATGGCATCTATCCTCCAGCAGCTTTTCCTCATAACTCGCAATGTAATCGTAGAAAAAGAATATTATAACCACCAGCCCGATAGAAAAAAGCGAGGCTGTCGATACCGCCAGTCCGAGGTAGAACATAATGCTCCCCAAATATAAGGGATGTCTTACATATTGAAAGGCGCCGGTGGATTCCACCCCCGTTGATCCCTGCTCATGTTTCGCGACAACATGACCGGATCTGATGAGATAAACCGCCGTCACGAGTATGAGGCCAAGGATCACCAGGCGAATATACACTGAGATATCGTCGGACAGAAATGTCGATATTCGCAGGAAAAACGAATCCACCACCCAGATGAGTAGAAATAAAACAAGCAATATCAACTGGCCGCTATCACCGAAAGGATGTTCACCGTTATTTTCCTTCATTTTGACTCCATATCACGCGGACAGCTTTTCAATGTTCACCGCGCTCACCTTGAATTCCGGAATTTTGGCCAAAGGGTCAACCGCCTCTGCGCTCGTCAGCACATTGGGTGGGTTTTCACCAAAGTGAATGGGCAGAAATGCGGTACCGGGTTCCACCGCCGGGCTTATTTGGGCCGGGGCTTCCATGCGGCCCCGGCGCGAGGAGAGAATCAGCACATCGCCCTCACTGACCGCCAATGACGCAGCGTCCTGCGGATTGATAGATACATAGCCGGTTGTCTGCTCGACATCCAGATGCGGGGAAATTCGAGTCATGGTGCCCGTGTGAAAATGGGCAAACATGCGGCCGGTGGTAAGGAAATAGGGGTATTGGTCATCGGGCATTTCCGCCGGGTCCCGGTAGTCGACGGCATGAAATTTCCCCTTGCCCCGCGCAAATTGCTCTTTATGCAAATAGGGCGTTCCCGGATGATCGCTATCCGGGCAGGGCCATTGCAGGCCGTCCAATCCCAAGCGCTCGTAGGTCATGCCGGCATAACTTTTGGGTGTCAGGGATGCCATCTCGTTGAATATTTTTTCCGGGTCTTCGTAATTCATCTCGTAACCCATGGCAGTTGACAGCCGGCTGATGATTTCCCAGTCAGCCAGGGTGTTTCCGATGGGTTCAATCGCCTTGCGAATCCGCATACAGCGACGTTCCGTGTTGGTCACCGTCCCTTCTTTTTCAGCCACCGAGGCCGCCGAAAAGACCACATCGGCCACCTGGGCGGTTTCCGATAAAAACAGCTCCTGAACCACCAGAAAATCCAGCTCATTAAGGGCATGACTCAGGTGATTCCAGTCCGGGTCGCTCAGTTTGGGATTTTCCCCGATCACATACAAGCCTTTTAGTTTTCCTGCCAGCATGGCCGGGATCATGTCCGTTATGGTTAAGCCGGGACGTTCTGAAAGCGGTTTGCCCCAGGCATTGGAGAATTTTTTCCGGACCTGGGGATCAGCCACCGGCTGATAGCCCGTCATTACGTTGGGCAGTCCTCCCATGTCACAGGCACCTTGAACGTTGTTCTGCCCCCTCAAAGGATTCACGCCGCCGCCGTG
>JARFPZ010000455.1 GCA_029288035.1 Desulfosarcina sp. | reverse complement strand
TACCCATATTCCCTTGTCTATCGCTTTTCTCGATGATTCCGGAAGGATCCTAAGCATACAAGATATGACGCCAATGCAAACCGATGAGCGATATCACTCGCTACAGCCGGTAAGGTACGCGCTTGAAATTAATCAGGGCTGGTTTGCTGCACATGGGATTGGGGTTGGAGACATTGTTGAAATGAAATTGCCGGTGGTGATTGAGATACGGTAGTTCCTTGAGGGCTCTGACATTATGTTGTTAGAAACGTTAGCTGTCAGCCAAGCCACTGGCTGCTGAAGCCACCAGATTAAACTAAAAGAAACTCTGAAAAGTCGAATACCGAATGACGATTAGCGATTGACGAATGGTTGAATCGCTGCGCTCCATCTTTTTAACTATAATCGACAAAATTTCTTTATTTTAGTCATTTTAGGCAATTCAGGTCATTTTAGTTATTCGGTTATTCCGCCTTCGTAGGAATATCCAAATGAACCATCTCCTGGGTACCAAACAACTGTTTCAAATCCTCAACGATCATATAAAGAGAGGGTACCAAGACCAGGGTGATCAGGGTGGCAAACACGATCCCGAATCCCAGGGAAATGGCCATTGGAATAAGAAATCTGGCTTGCCTGGATGTTTCGAAAATCATGGGCGCCAAACCGCCAAAGGTGGTCAGGGTGGTCAGCAGGACCGGGCGGAAGCGTTGGATACCGGCGCTGTAGATGGCATCGTCGGCATTCATCTCGGATCTTCGTTCGCGATTGGCGAAATTGATGAGTACTAAGGAGTCATTGATCACGACCCCGGATAATGCCACGACACCGAACATGCTCATAATGCTGAGGCTGTATCCCATGATCAGATGGCCGGTCACCGCACCCACAATACCGAAAGGAATGGACATCATAATGATCAAGGGCTGGATAAAACTGTTAAAGGGAATGGCCAGCATGGCATAGATAACCACCATGGCCATCAACAGACCCGTGAAAAGGCTTTGCATACTTTCTCGCCGGTCTGCCTGTCTGCCTTCAAAGCTGTAGGTCAGACCGGGATATTTCTGTTGTAACATCGGCAAGGTGTCGGCTTTCAGAGATTGGGTTACCTGATCGGCTTTACTGCGGGGTCGAACATCTGCGGAAACGGTGACGATCCTCCGGCCGTCACGACGATCGATGGTGGTGTATGCCCGCCCACGCTTTAACTCAACCGCCTCATGTAAGGGTATTTCGATGCCGCCGGGTGTCCGCAATATCATTTGCTCCAGATTGTATTCGGATGCGCGTTCTTCTCTGGGCAGTCGCACCATAACTTTAACCTCGTTGCGGCCACGTTGCTGACGCAACACCTCTGCGCCGTAATAGGCATGTCGAATCTGCCGGGCCACTTCCCGCGATCGCAACCCCAGACTGCGTCCCTCCGGTTTGATTTGAAAATCGATCTGCTGTTTGCCCGGTGCGAAGCCGTCGTCGATATCCGTGACATTGGGGAAAAAACCCATGGCTTCGGCCAATTCTGCACTGGCTTTTTCCAAAATGTCGATGCGGCGATGACTCAATTCAACGGAAATGGCGGCGCCCGAGCCCGGTCCACCGGCATCCGATTCGAATTTAAGAAACTCAAGTCCGGGAAGGGTGCCGACGCTCTCACGCCACAGCTCGGTCAGTCGGGCGGTTGAGATGGGCCGCACCTCCGGCGGCGTCAAATAAACACGCACCCTGGTTTGGTTACCGTCAATGTCGGCATAGATGCCCTCTACCAATTTGTCGTCCCCGTTTTCACCTGCTATCTGCTGGGCCGCTTTGACTAAGAGCTGCTCTACCTGCTCGGTCTTTTGGACCGACGTGCCGTAGGGGAGTCTGGCGGTCACCATGGCATAGTCAGATTCCACCTTGGGAAACAGCTCAAATCCCATCCGGCCACTTTTTACATAGGCAACTGTTATCAACAATACGACGATACCGGCGGACAGGGTTAGATATCGATAGCGCAGGGTCAGATTTAGAAACGGGCCGTATTTTGTTCGTATCATCCGGGTGAAGAAATCGCTGAATCGCTGTTGCTGATTGTGAATCCATCCGAATGGCCCGGAGGGATTTTCACGCTTACGGTGGCCGATATGAGCCGGCAGAATAAACAGACTCTCGATCAGCGATACGCCGAATACGCAGATTACCACCAGCGGAATCTGCCTGAAGATCTTGCCCATAAAGCCGGGGACGAACAGCATGGGCATGAAAGCCACCATGTTGGTCAGCACGCTAAATGTAATGGGCATTGCGATTTCGCGGGCGCCGCGCACCGCGGCTTCAAACCAGGATAGTCCGCTTTGGCGATAGTGATAGATATTTTCACCGGCCACAATGGCATCGTCCACCACAATACCCAGGGTAACGATAAAGGCGAACATGGAAATCATGTTGATGCTGATACCCATGAGCGGCAGAAAGATAAAAGACCCCAGGATTGAGATCGGAATCCCAAGGCTGACCCAGAACGCCAGCCGGGCTTCGAGAAAAATGGCCAGCAAAACAAACACCAAACCTAGCCCGATATAACCGTTGCGCATCATGAGATTCATTCGCTGACGGTATATTTCCGAACGATCATTGCGAGCGTCCAGCGCCAATCCGGGCGGAAGCGTTTGGTTGATGGTTTCAACCTGCCGGCGGACCGCATTCGAAACGGAGATGGGCGTTTGATCGCCCACCCGATAGGCCGTAATCATGACCGCCGGTTGCCCGTTATAGGTGGCGAAATTGTCTGTTTCTTCAAATCCGTCTTTGATAACGGCGATATTTTCAAGCAGCACCTCGGTGCCGTCATTGGCTGTAATGATGGGGATTTTGCCGAATTCATATCCCCAATCCCGCCGTTCCTTGACCCGCACCAGGATGTCACCACTCTCGGTTTTGATGGCGCCAGCGGGCAATTCCACCGATGCCCGCCCGATCCTATGGGCAACCTCTTCGAGGGTCAGGTTGTAGGCCCGCAAGGTTGACTGGGAGATTTCGATGCTGATTTCATAATTACGAATTCCTTCCAGCTCTACCTGGGTGATATCAGGATCCTGGATTAACCGATCCCGGATATCTTCGGCCACGTCGCGCAGAACCCACTGGCTTTGATCGCCGTAAAGTGCCAGGGAAATTACGTAACGCTTGCGCTGGGCGATAACCACCTTGGGCTCTTCGGCGTCTACCGGAAAGGATGAAATTCGATCCACTTCATTTTTGATGTCCTGAGCCAGGCGCTGGATATTTTCCCCTTCTAATATCTCAACCGTCACGCTGCCGACGCCTTCCTGGGCAGAGGCGCTCATCTCGTCGATGCCCTCCAAGCCCTGAACGGCCTCCTCGACGGCCAGGATGATGCCACGTTCCACCTCCTCCGGACTGGCACCGGGATAGGGCACGCTGATTCTGACGATATCGAGCTCAAAATCAGGGAATACCTCCTGTTTGATACGGCTTCCCCAGATCATCCCGCCAACCAGAAACACCAGCATCAGCAGATTGGCGGTCACGGAATGACCGGCCATCCAGGCGATGGGACCTCGATACAACGATTTATTTTGATGAGATTTCATTGTGGATTGACTGGCGTGTATAAAAACCCATTGGAATGTTGGAATCCTGGAATAATGGAATAGTGGATTCTTAGATTATGGAATAACAAATATTTCGTGCATTTCGTGGTCAAAATTCGACAATTTTAACGAGTACAGATCTTATGGTGCCACCTGCAACGGCATACCATCGATCGGCTTGGAAAGATCCGAGACAATCAATTGCTCGCCCGGCTGAAGGCCATCGGTTAACAGGACTGTCTGTTCATCGCGCCACAGGGTTTCAACCGTGCGGATTTCGAGTTTGCCCTCATTTGAGATCAGCCAGATTCGGGAATTGTCGCGTAAGGCCGTGCGAGGGATTCGGTAGACATTTTTCAGCTGCCGGCCTTCGATCTCCAAGCGCACATACTCGCCGATTAAAAGCGGTGGGTGTTTATTTTCTGCAATATTCAATCCCAGCGGATCCTTGACCTCGACGAGTACGCGGGCCATGCGGCCCTCTGCTTCCAACTCTCCCAGCAGTTTAATGACAGTACCGTTGAGTTCGATTCCGTTGCGGTACAAAATTCGGACCTTGGCACCCGGATCCCCGGTATTGCGTGGAATCAAAATCCAGTTCAGGCGATCCACCGGCATGGATGCCTGAATCCAATACTTATCGGTTCCTACCAGCTCTGCCAACTGTTCCTGGCTGGATACCTGAGACCCGATATCCACCTGTTTTTTCCGAACCATCGCGTTAAAAGGTGCCGAGATTTTTGTTCTCGCCAGATCCAGCTGGGCCTTTTTGACATCCGCTTTTTCAGCGATCAACATAGCCTGGGCAGCCGACAACTGAGGTTCTTTGATCAACAACGGTGACGGTTTGTTGTTTTTTCCAGCTTGATTGCGGTTGATTACACGCCATTCATCCTTGGCAGCCGCAGCCTCTGCCTTTAGAATCTTTAATTTGCTCTCCGCATCTTTAACCCTGGCCTTTGCAAGGGTGAGTGCCAATTCGTAATCCTGCGGGTCTATTTGCAGAACTTCCGCCCCTTTTTTTAAATGGCCGCCAACGGTGAATTCAGA
>JARFPZ010000359.1 GCA_029288035.1 Desulfosarcina sp. | reverse complement strand
TCAAAGATTGCCCTGCCCTACTAAATCTTTTTGTATCTAGGCAATATTTTCCCATTCTGAAAAAATTGAAAAGACAGAGCGGAGCGATACAACAAATCGTCAATCATCAATATTCAATTCCGGCTTGACCAGGCTGGGTAACTTTAACCAACGAACCCAGGAGGAAAAAAATCATGGAACAGACAATAGAACCAACCGTTTCCTTTTCACTTACCGTAAAAGATGCGTCGCGTGCCTTGAGTTTTTACTCAGAAGCCCTTGGTGCAGAGGAGCTATTGCGCATGCCTTCACCGGAGGGGGGTGTCGCCCATGCAGAATTCATGGTTGGAAATACCCGAATCTACATTTCGGATGAAGCCGCAGAATGGCATGCCTTTGCGATGCCAGAAGGCGCCATGGCATCCTGCCTTTTCTCGATTTTGACAGAGGATTGTGACACGGCCTACAATCGAGCGATAAAGGCTGGTGCCAACTCCTTGAGTGAGCCCATGGATCAATTTTGGGGAGCAAGATCTGCTCTCATCAAGGATCCCTTTGGCTATCGTTGGTCTCTTATTCAAAAGATTGAGGATGTTTCACCTGAAGAATTAGAACGGAGAGCTCAAGCGCATTTCTCTTCATGATCAATTTTGTTCTGTATATCACCGCCACCTTAATCTGGGGATCAACCTAGCTGGGCATCAAACTGAAACTTGCACAGGTGCCCCCGATTTTGTCCGTGGGTTACCGGTTTTGCTTGGCTTCGGTCATCCTTCTTTGAAGAATATCAATGGTCTGCCAACGCGGTATTGGGCGTTATGGTGGTCTTAGTCGGAAACCTTATTATTCTGACTCCCGTTGATTCTTGAATCCCTAAAATAAATTGACAAACTAAGGGGAGAAAGGATAGATAGGGCAACACTTAGGATTGATGCCTCCCCAGAGCGCTATGACTCCCTTGGCGTAGAAACTGAGCGATATAATATGAAACTTGACATCCTTATCCACGACGCCACCATCATCACCATGGATGAGCGGCGGCGCGTGCTTCGACACGCCTCGATCGGTATCGATCAAAGATGCATTCGCGTTATATGCTCGGCCGATGAGGCCGATGGCTTCACAGCGGAAAAGATCATAGATGGCTCCGGACATCTGGTAATCCCCGGTATGATTGACTCCCACGCCCACGCCGGTCATGGATTGACCAAAACATTGGGCACGGGTGGCATTGGAATGGTCGGCGATTGGGATGATTTTATGGAGGCTATTTATTTCCAGGGTACAACGATTGATTTTTGGAGGGCTGAGGCTCGCCTTTCCGGCCTGGAACGCCTCAAGTTCGGTGTGACCGCCGGCATGAGTATGCTGGGCTCTTATCCGCGTTATGACGATTTGATATACGCCCAGGCCCATGTGGAAGGCATGGTGGAAGTCGGCGTGAGAGACATCCTCGGAATCGGCCCGCCCAACCCGCCCTATCCGAAACGGTTTTTGGATTGGGACGGCGATACTTGCGGCCCTGAAAAAATCCTTTCCCATGCGGACGCTATCGCACGCACGAAAGAAGCGGTCGAACGCTTTCATGGCGGTCATGGCGGCCTGACGCTTTGTTACCCCACGCCCTCCGGTGTCGGGTATCGGGAAGGATTGACGCATGAGGAGCTTGTCCAGCAAAATGCAGCCATGAAAGCCGTCGCCGACGAATTCGGCGTACCCGTTCACGGACACGCATACAAAGGTGACATTCTCTACGCCTTCAAACACTTTGATATTTTAGGACCCCATCTTTCCTTGGCTCATGTGACGGGAATTTCCGACGAGGAAATTCAGATTCTGGCGGACACGGGAACCCATGTGTTGAGCGGCCCCATGACCAACGCCTACATCAACGCCCGCTGCCCGGTTGTCGAACTGTTAGACCGCGGCGTCAACGTAGCGTTTTGCACGGACGCGAGTGCTCCGAATCGTTCCTACGATCTTTTGGAAAAGCTGCGCATCGGACTGTGGCTCCACCGATCCCACTTCCAGGACGCCGATGTGCTTACCGCGGGCAAGGCCTTGGAAATGATCACCATCGACGCGGCCAGGGCCCTGGGATTGGATTCTGAATTGGGCTCGCTGGAAGAAGGGAAAAAAGCGGATGTGGTTTTGATTAACGCACAAAAGCCACATCTATATCCCCTCTGGCAGGAGCCTTTGAGACTCGTATACCAGGCCTCGGGTCACGACGTGGAAACCGTGATCGTGGACGGCCGGATTGTGCTGGAAAACCGCACGGCGCAAGCGGTCGACGAGGCGGCGGTACTGGCGGAAGCCCAGTTGGAGGCCGAGAAGATGCTCGATCGGACTGGATTTCAAAAAAGTGCCGAATTGCCCGAACGTTTTTGGAAAAGCACGCACTATTAAATCAAGGGGCCGAAGGACCGTAAGAAAATGAAACCGTCGATAACCAGACCTGACAATGGTAAAGTGGATAAGCTCATTACCTTTTTGTACTACAAAGATCTTGCTGCCGCCATGCGGTTTTACGAGGATATACTTGGCTTTTCGGTGGCCATCGATCAAGGCTGGTGTAAAATATATGGCATTTCCTCGGAGGGATACGTTGGGTTGGTGGACGAATCCCGGGGAATGCATAAGGCGAATCCGATCAAACCCGTGCAAATCTGCATGCGAGTCCCGGATGTGGACGCCTGGCACGCATATCTAAAAGAATGCGGCGTGGATGGACTGACAGCGCCAAAATCCAGTGATGAGCTTAAAATCCGGGCGTTTGTCTGTTATGACCCGGAAGGATATCAGATTGAGATTCAATCAGCATTCGGATAGGGGTGCCGTCCCAACGGGTCGGCGATGTTCAAGTCTGCTTAGTTGGTTTGAGATCGTGATTATTATGATTTAATTTCAATAAGTTATGGCGTAGAATGAGTAAATGAACTAAACGGAGTAAAAAAACATGAAGGAGGAAAAAAGATGATGCGTTATTTTAAACTGAGCTGTTATGCCGTGAGTGTTTTGGCAATGCTTTGCCTGATACTGTCCCCCTTGGCAGCCACGGCTGCCGAGAAGGAACTCAAGATCGCTCTCACGGCCGACGCGGTTCACGTGGATCCCCAACAGGGCAACGAGCTCACCAGCAACATCATGTTTAACCATTTCTACGACACCTTGGTGCGGCGGACGGCCGAACTGGACTTCGTGCCGGGTCTGGCTGAAAGCTGGGAACTCAAAGATGACCTGACCTGGGTCTTTAAGCTGAGGAAAGGCGTGAAGTTCCACAACGGCGACGAATTGAAAGCCTCGGACGTATTGTTCTCCATCGAGCGATGCAAAAATCAACTCATGTCAAACCTGGTTCGATATATTGCCGAAGCCAACGCCTTGGACGATTACACGGTGGAAATTAAAACGCCCAAGCCTTACGCCGTTTTGCATATGGACCTTTCCGAATTTCATATTATCAACGAAAAATATGTCAAGGACGTCGGTGATGAGCAGTTGAACCTCAAGCCCATGGGCACCGGACCGTATAAACTGGTGGAATGGGTCAAAGAAGATCATATGACGTTAGCAGCTTTCGAAGATTATTACCTTGGTTCGCCCAAAATCAAAAAGGTCACATTCAGGCCGATTACCAACCCGGCCACCAGAACCGCAGCCCTCCTGACCGGCGAAGTAGATGTGATTCAGGACCTGGCTGTGCGCGATGCGGACCGTCTGAAAGCCAATGACAAATTCAACCTGATCACGAGACCCAGCCTGCTGAACCTCGTGCTGGCCCTGGATTACCGGGACAAATCCCCGACCATCGACTTGCCCGTCAACCCGATGAAGGACCTCCGGGTCCGCGAGGCGATCGCCCGGGCCATCGACGTGGACACCATCGGCAAAGTCATCATGAATGGTCTGGCCACCCCTTCCGATCAGTATGTGCCATCATCCCATATCGGGTACGTGGACGGTCTCAATTTTCGCCAGGAGTATCCCTACGACGTGGAGAAGGCCAAAGCGTTGATGAAAGAGGCCGGCTATGAAAAGGGCTTCACCATGACGTTGGACGCTACCAACAACCGATATGTCAACGACCAGCATATCGCTCAGGCCTTGGCCGGCATGTTGGCCAAAATCGGTATCACCGTGAAACTGAACCTCATGCCCAAATCCAATTTTTTCGGTTACATACGCGTTCCCTCCGACAAATCGAGTTTTATTATGAGCGGTTGGGATACGCCCTCAGGCGATGCGGGGGGGATGTATAATTCCATGATGTATAGCCGCGACAAGAAAAAAGGCTACGGTCAGGCCAACCGCGGAGCGTATACCAGCGAAGAATTCGATGGCTGGATCGATAAGGCCGACGCGACCCCTCGCGTTGAAGAACGCGACAAGTTCCTCCAGGAAGCCACCAAAATCGCGGTCAGAGACATTGTGCTGATCCCGATTCACTACGAACAGGATCTTTACGCTGCCAAAAAAAACGTGGACTTGAAACCCCGGGTTGACAAGTTCATCTGGACCTATGACCTCGATATAAAATAGTTCGCTGCGGGGAGGCGCAAGGCCTCCCCGTTTTCCGATATTGGCAGCCAAAAAACAAGGCTTGAAACAGAAAAACGATGATTAGCTACTTGGTAAAGCGTCTTTTCCAGATGGTGGTGGTTCTTTGGGTCGTCTCGATCATCGTTTTCACCATGATGAGTTTCACCGGTGACCCGACCTATATGATGGTGCCCCTGGATGCCACGGAGGACGAGATCGCCAACGCCCGGATGTTACTGGGCCTGGACAAACCTTACATCGTTCAATACGGCATTTTCCTTAAGAACATTATACGCGGCGATTTCGGTCGATCTTTCGTGTTTCGCCAACCCGCATTAGGGCTCATCATGGAGCGAATGCCCGCCACCGTGGAAATGGTGCTGGCAGCCATGACGTTGTCCCTCTTATTGGCCATCCCGCTTGGGGTCTTTGCCGGGGCGTATCCACAAAAGAAGACCAGCCGGGGGATCATGGCCGGCTCCCTTCTGGGCATCTCGCTGCCTAATTTCTGGGTGGGCATGATGTTGATCTTCGTCTTGGCCGTGCGTTTCAATATTCTGCCCTCTTCCGGACGCGGTGATACCGTGCGGATGATGGGTGTCAATCTGAGCATCATCACTGCCGACGGTTTTCAGCATATAATCTTGCCGGCCGTAACGCTCTGTTTCGCCACCCTGGCCATGTTGTTAAGGATTACAAGGGCGGGCATGATGGAGGTCATGAAGCAGGATTTCATAAAATTCGCCCGGGCCAAAGGCGCGACCTTCCGAAGCGTCTTGTTCAAACATGCCCTGAAAAATGTCCTGATTCCAGTGGTAACCATCTTCGGGCTCCAATTGGGCGATCTGATCGGCTTCGCTACCATTACGGAATACATTTTTGCCTGGCCGGGCATGGGTAAACTTCTGATCGATTCCATTTATATGGGCGATCGGCCCGTAATTGTCGTCTACTTGATGTTTGTGGCATTCCTGTTTGTCATCATCAATTTCGCGGTTGACGTCATTTACACGCTAATCGACCCCAGGATTAAGTTGAGATAACTGCGGATTTCATGCAACGCATCATGAAAAAAAGCGGGGCAATTTGGGCCTCCGAATTCGTTCACAATTTCAGGGGAAACGTCTCTGCGATCATAGGCAGCCTTATCATCCTTTTTTTTATCTTTATCGTCGCCTTCGGCCCGTCCCTGGTCCGGCAGAACCCTTACGACATTGCGTCTCTTCAATTGATAGACGCCTACAAGCCGCCAGTCTGGCTTCCCGACGGAGACCCAAACTATATTCTGGGAACGGACGGTCAGGGCCGGGATGTACTCGCCAGCATTGTTTACGGCACTCGCATTTCCCTGTTCATCGGCTTGACAGCCATGATCTGCTCCAGCCTGATCGGTTCAGCCCTGGGTCTCATTGCAGGCTACTACGGCGGCCGATTGGACGGCATGATCATGCGGTTCGCGGACGTGCAACTATCTTTTCCGTCCATTTTGATCGCGCTTTTTCTGATGTCCGCTTTCGGTAAAGGCATTGACAATATTCTGATTTCTCTGACCTGTGTCGGCTGGGTGATCTACGCCCGAACCGTGCGCGGTTCGACCTTGAGCGAGAAACAGAAGGAATATGTCCAGGCGGCGAAAGCGGCAGGGCTGCCCAACCGGCTGATCATCGTGCGGCATATCCTGCCCAATGTCTTGACACCCCTTATTGTCGTCGGCACCATTCAGATCGGCACCTTTATCCTGATTGAAGCATCTTTGAGTTTTCTGGGAGTTGGCGTACCCATTACCAAACCGTCTTTGGGTTTGCTAGTAAAGAACGGTTTTGACGTATTGCTTAGCGGTTTGTGGTGGACATCCGTATTTCCCGGCGCCTTCATCATGCTGTTAGTTTTTGGCATCAACCTGCTCGGAGATTTTTTGCGGGATGAGTTAAACCCTCGACTAAAATAAAGGATAAAACGGCTGCATGACCGATAAATTGTTGTCCATTCGCGGGTTAAAAATCTATTTCCATACCTTCGCAGGCGTAATCAAAGCCGTCGACGGCGTTGACTTTTCCGTGGACGAGGGCGAAATTTTAGGCGTGGTGGGTGAATCGGGCTGCGGAAAATCCGTGGTCGGCTTCTCCATTATGGGCCTGACCGAACCACCCGGCCGAATCGAAACCGGAGAAATTCGTTTCAATGGCCTTAATCTCCCGGATCTGGACGAGCGCAGAATGCGGAAAATACGGGGCAAAGAGATCGCTATGGTTTTTCAAGACCCGATGACCTCCCTCAACCCGCTTTACACAATTCAGGATCAGATGGAAGAGGTGATGAAGCTCCACTTCGACATGACGGCGGAACAGAGAAAAAACCGGTGCATCGATCTGCTGACAGCGGTGGGAATTTCCCAACCCCAAACGAGGCTGACAAATTACCCCCATCAGTTCTCCGGCGGTATGCGACAGCGGGTGATTGTCGCCATCGCCCTAGCCTCCAATCCCAAGTTGGTTATCGCAGATGAGCCCACCACCGCCTTGGACGTGACCATCCAGTCCCAGATACTCAAACTGATGAAACGGTTGGTCAAGGAACACCGAACTGCCATGATCCTCATTACCCATGATTTGGCGGTCGTGTCGGAAATGACCGACAAGATCATGGTCATGTATTGCGGCCGCATCGTGGAAAAAGGGACCCGGGACGATATCATCAACCGCTGCCGGCATCCTTACACAATAGGACTTTTGGGTTCGATACCCAAACTGGCTTCCCGACAAAAACGGCTCTTCCAGATTCCCGGCATGGTGCCCAATATCATGAATCTTCCGCCCGGATGCTCGTTTGCGCCGCGCTGTGATTATGCCAAAGACCGCTGCCGGACGGTGCATCCGGAACTGGCGGACATCGAACCAGGTCATGAAACCGCCTGTTACTACCCGGTAGAAAGATAATACCTGAATCTTGCAAAATACAGGTAAGAGATGAACCACTTGTTGGAAGTCAGCGAGCTTGAGCAACGATTTGACGTCAGTCCCGGCTTTTTCGATCGCTTGAAGATTCGAAACGGCCGACTCAGGTACCAAAAGAGCATCGTCCATGCCGTAAACGGGGTTAGTTTCAAAATCGATCCCGGCGAAGTATTCGGCCTGGTGGGTGAAAGCGGCTGCGGAAAATCCACCATCGCCAAAACGATTATCAAGCTGTATGAACCGACCGGCGGGCGGATCAAGATCAACGGGGAGGACATCACCTCATACGATTACAAAAAAATGATGCCGGTGCGAAAAATGATCCAGATGATCTTTCAGGATCCCTACGCTTCGCTGAATCCCAGGCTCAAAGTGATGGATATCGTCACCGAACCCATGGCTCTTAAAGGAGCAGCCTACGGAAAAACCGAAATACGTGAAAAAGCAATGGAACTTTTGAAGCGGGTAGGACTCGGAGCGGAACACATTAACCGATACCCTCATCAATTCAGCGGCGGCCAGCGTCAGCGTATCGGCATTGCCAGGGCGTTGTCCGTTGAACCCGAACTGGTCATCGCCGACGAACCGGTTTCGGCGCTAGACGTTTCGATTCAAGCTCAAATCTTGAATTTGATGATGGATCTTAAAGACGAACTCGGCTTTTCCTATCTCTTCATCACTCACGATCTTTCCGTCGTGCGGCACATCAGCGATCGGATTGGGGTGATGTATCTAGGGTTTCTGGTGGAAACCGGCCCCAGCGACGAGGTGTTCCTGAGCCCGAGACATCCGTATACCCGAGCGCTGTTGTCAGCCGCCCCCAGCGTCGACGAAAAGTTGCATATCGAACCCCTGGATATTAAGGGTGAAGTGCCGACGGCTCTGGAATTGCCGACCGGCTGCAGTTTTCAAACTCGCTGCCCTTTTGCCTTTGACAGATGCGCCCGGGAGAGACCCTGGCTCATCTCCCGCGCACCAAATCGCATGGAAGCTTGTCACCTGCTGGACGCTTAAACATCGGAATGGATATAAAATTATGAATAAAATACTGACCATCGCCCAATCGAAGCTCTGGATGGAAGAACCCCACAACTGCACGGACGGCAAGGATGTCCTGACGATATTCACCTCACTTTTTGACCCTCTTGCAGCTTATGATCCGAAAATGAGGTACGTTCCGGCGCTAGCCGAATCATGGATCGTTTCGGAAGATGCCCGCACGTGGACGTTCAAACTCCGGCCGGATGTGAAATTTCACAACGGCCAGTCTGTGGACGCCGAAGCAGTTGTGTTTTCTCTCAAACGTATGGCCCGACCCGATATGGGCGTCACCCTGGGAGCCCCAGGTGTTTACAACCAGTACCTGGTCGGCATGGAAGTGGAAATTCTGAACCGACAAATGCTCCGCCTAACCCTGAGCGAGCCCATGGCTGACCTGTTGGACATACTGGTCACCGGGTACATTCTGCCCCCGGATACCGTCGAACGCCTGGGCGATGGGTTCAAAGCCGGGCCGATCGGCAGTGGCCCCTTCGAATTTGTTGGGTATGAAAAAGGGGTTCGGATTCGAGCAAGAAAGAATTCTAATTATTTTCAAGCCCTGCCGGATTACGAAGCCATCGAGTGGTTGCTGGTTCCAGACCCGAACGAACGCCTGAGTATGATTAAGGATGGCCGGGCCCACATCGCCGCAGGTCCACCCTATAGAGCCTCCCTTGAAGACAATGACCTGAACTATGTGCGTTCCCGCGGGTCGACCGTTTTTATCATCATTTACAACGCCAAAAACGGCCCGCTGAAGGACCCCCGCATCCGTCTGGCCCTGAACCTGGGTGTGGACCGCAAGGCCCTCATCAATCGCGTCCTGAAAGGCGCAGGCTATCCCTTGAGCGGTTTTGTCAGTCCTGTTCATTTCGGATTCGATCCGGGCCAAACACCCATCCGTTTTGATCCAAACCGGGCCAGGGCGCTGCTCAAGGAATCCGGCTACAGCGAAGGTTTGAGCCTCACCCTGGACAGCCCCACGTCTTTGCCCAACGAGGCGGTGCGACTGTCCCAAGCGTTAGCCGATCAATTGAAACGTATCGGTGTGGAAATCAACATCGTATACACCGAGGACCGCGAGCTATATGCAAACAAGGTGCGACGCAAAGATATCCACGACATGTGCATCTTCGATTCCTCACCCCTGAGCACCTTCCGCGTGCTCAAGGAAAAGGTGGATGCACGGTTTGAAGGATCCTGGTGGCAGGGATATCACAACGAGGCGGTAGAAAAACTGCTGGACGCAGCCCAGGCGACTGCGGACAACCGACGTCGCGAAGCTATTTACAAACAATGCTTTCGTCTGTTGAGTGAGGACCCGCCCTGGCTCTACCTTTATAACGCCATGAATATCACCGGCATTGCACCACACCTATCCGCCTGGCAAATGCCGGCCCATGGTGTCATCGACCCACGCTATGTGCCGTAAGACCATCACGGGCTGTTCATATTTTTAATTGACAAATCAATTCCTTAACAAAAAAACTGGTGGCAACCGGATAACGTGGAATTATATTATGAAAAGCAACGGGACGACCTCCGAAAATTCGGGATCGAACGGCATAAGCATCCTATCGTTCTCAAACAAAACAAGGGTGGACAAAAAAAATTTAAAACAATTTGTCAACTTTCATTGGGACCACTATCAGGGTGAGACCTGCTATGTCCCGTTGTTAGACTACGAATACTTGGGTTTTAAACTGATTGGTATGAAAGGGATCTTCGAGCCTGACAATATTTTTTTCAAACATGCCGATATGCGTTTTTTTTTAGCAACAAAAAATGGCAACATCGTGGGTCGCTGCAATGCGTTTGTGAATCACAACCACAACAAGCACTGGAGCGATAGAGTCGGGTTCTTCGGCCATTTTGAATCCATCGATGACGCCGGGGTAGCCCATGCCCTGCTTTCAAATGCCGAAGCCTGGCTGAAGTCCAAGGGAATGGATACCATCCGCGGACCTCAGAACCTTCCGGTTAATGAAGCCACTCCCGGTTTTTTAATCGAAGGCTATGACTCCCGGCCTGTCATATATTATCATTTCAACAAACCGTTCTATGCCAATCTGGTTCAACAAGCCGGATATCGGCCTGTAAGGGATTTAAAATCCTGGGAAGTGTCCCCTTCGAACCCCTGGGAAGAAAAGCTGGTTAGGGTAGCACAAATGGTTGTTGCCCGATATAATGTCAAAGTAGAAAGTTGGGACCAGCGACCGCTGGCGATACGCAAGAAAGAGATGTTTGAAATCTACAACAGCGCCTGGAACGACAATTACGGTTTCGTCCCATTCACCGAAGAGGAGTTTTCCCACATCATCGACAACATGCGTCTCATCATGGACAAGGGGCTCTTTATCTTTCTCTATATCAAAAATGAGCCTGCCGCATTTTTTGGTGGCGTGCCCAATGTGATAGAGAACCTAGCCCCCATTGGGAACTTTCGCCACCTGGAGCTCCTGCGAGCCTTGAAACTCATCATGTTTAAGCGGCGACCCAAAGGCTTCCGGCTGGGTTATCTGGGAGTCAAGTCCAAATTCCGTCGTCTTGGATTGGACGGGGTCATGTTATGGAAGCAAAAGATCTATGCCCGCAAGCGGGGATATGAATACTGCGATATTGGATGGGTTTTGGATGACAATGCAATGACCATTCGCCTCGTAGAAATGATGGGTGCCAAACCGTCGAAAACCTATAGGATTTTTGAAAAACCCATTGGGTGATTCAGAGTAATAATCTTAATCACTGAATCTTCAACCTGCCAGTCAGACTACCTCCATCCGCTCGAATTTATTTGCCTGTCTGGGTTTTAATCCATTTAAGTTTTCCATATAAATACCGATTATTACTATGCTAGACCGAAGACAACCAAACAATTCCAACCATTATAGATGTTGGCATTCACCTCATTTGAAGTGTAAGGGATGAAGAGAAGGCCACAAACTCCGGTTGCCGTCGACAGATTACCAAGCCAGTAGATACCGGATAATTTGTAAGTTAAATTGAAAAATTATTGAAGATGCCAGAAATGAGCTTATCAGCCTATCATCAGACTTTATGGAACAGTTATGTGAACAAAAAAAACAGATTGAAACAATCTACGCGGTTTTCTATAAAGCTCTCGTTAAAAGAAAAATGGTATAACTAAAATGGATGCTCTGCTTGCTGAAAAGTATAAAAATACAATTGGTGTCTCCTTCACCGATCGGCTTACAGATTTATATAACAATGGATTTTTCCAGATATCGTTGGACTTTGAACTAAATCGGTTTGAAAGATATGGCAATAAATTTTCAATTGTATTAATCGATGTCGACTCTTTTTCTCATTTCAATATGTCACACGGTCCACTTGAAGGTGATCTGTTACTGAAGGAGATTGCCGGATTTATCAAAAATAATATCCGCGAAGTGGATATAGCGGCCAGGTACTCGGGCAATTTATTTGCGGTTATTGTGACGCAATCAGATAGCCAGCAGGCCCTAAATGCTGCTGAGAGGATCAGACAGGGTGTTGAAAAAGAATCTAATGGTGCTTCAACGGTAAGCATTGGAATAGCTTGTTGCCCGGATGATGCCACTTCCAGCAGATTACTCATCAGCAAGGCTAAGGAGGCTTTAACAAAAGCGAAGCTGCATGGCAAAAATAATATTCACTTTTTTGAAAAGGAAACCAATAGCGGATCCGATATCCCGCCGACAATTTTAATTGTTGATGATGATGCTAGAAATTTGAAACGACTGGAAGCAATACTGTTGCCGACAACTTCTGAAATTATCAAAGCCACCAACGGCCTAGATGCCTTAAACATTGTCAATAAAACAAATGTGGATTTAACCCTTTTGGATGTCATGATGCCCGAAATGGATGGTTACGAAGTCTGTCGGCAGTTGAAAGCAAGTGAGGCTACCCGACTTATACCAGTTGTTCTTTTAACAGATCTTGATGACAGGGAATCCAAGATAAAAGGCATCGAATCCGATGCAGACGACTTTATCAAAAAACCTCCCAACAAAATGGAACTTCTCGCAAGAACAAAATCATTAATCAGACTCAAAAGGCTGAACGACAAATTAGCCAGTATAGAGAATGTACTTTTTTCTCTTGCAAAAACGGTTGAGGCCAAGGATGAATATACCCAGGGCCATGTTGAGCGGGTGTCCAAGCTGGCGATTGCTTTGGGGAAAAAAATGGGGCTATCGGAGAGAGAAATGGAATCCTTAAGGTATGGCGGTATATTGCACGATATCGGCAAAATTGGCATACCCAAAGACATCTTGAATAAACCCGGTCCCCTCAGTGATGAAGAATGGAAAGTAATGAAAAATCACCCTGTGGCAGGATATAACATATGTCTGCCATTGAAAAAGAACCTGGGTTCTGCCTTGGAGATCATTCGACATCACCACGAAAAGCTTGATGGCTCCGGTTATCCGGATGGCATAAAGGATGAGGAGATCTCAACTGCCGCCCGTATTATGGCGGTTGTTGATATTTATGATGCCCTTGTCACTGACAGGCCTTATCGCAAAGGAATGCCATTGGAAAAGGCTGTTGGAATTTTAAAACAAGAAGCAGATAATAAAAAACTGGATCCGGCTGTTGTTAACTATTTGATTGAATTTGTGGAAGATGAGCAGCGGGTGGATACAGCTCAAAATCAAGACTAAGTCTCAATCTAAAATATTGAGTGTATAGAAGCACTCGAAAATGATCGGTTAGCATATCAATATTAACCCATTAAACAAGAGGATCAGGGAAAAGATGACAACTATCACTGATTTTTTAAAAGAGGACATTCGAATACCATCACCGCCATCAATAGCCGTTCGAATTCTTGACGCTGTCAAAAAAGATGAGACATCATTCAATGAACTTGCCAATATTATATCATCCGATCCTGCGCTGGCCGCTAAAATATTGATGGTAGCAAATTCATCATTTTATAACCTACCCCAGAAGATCGATAGCATCTCAAAGGCGCTGTCTATATTAGGCACAAACACACTTAAAAATATTGCATTATCATTTGTGATCGCTAAGGAACTTCGGGGAACTTCCGAAGACAGGTTCGACTTTGATTTCTTTTGGAGAAGGGCGCTAACTGCTGCGGTTGGTGCCGATATACTTTCACCTGTCATTTCTGCTAAAAATGAAGACACATTTGTAACCGCCCTTCTTCAGGATATCGGTATTATAATCATGTATCTTTGTCGAACCGAAGACTATTTAACGGTCTTGGATGAAAAAAGAGCCTCGTCCTTGAGTATTGAAGAGGCTGAGAAAAAAGTATTTGGCTTTGATCATCAGGAGCTTGGCGCTGAGGTATTAAAACATTGGGGAATACCCGACACGATTTACAATCCGGTTCGTTATCACCACAGTTATAATGAAATCCCTGAATGTTTCCAGATGGCCTCCCATTTACTCCTGCTATCGGATAAAATTTCCTCAATATACCACGGGACCCACAGTGCTGAAAGATTTCAGGATATTAAAAACGTAATATGCGGTGATTACGACGTGAAAGAAGAGGACCTTGAATCTATGATAGATTCTGTCGCCAATAAAAGTGTGGAAGTTCTATCGTTTTTTGAAATTGAGTCCGGCGACATGAAACCCTTTTCTCAAATTCTTCAGGAAGCAAATGATGAGCTAGGAAAGCTGAATTTATCATACGAACAGCTTACCGTTGAATTAAAGCAGGCCAAAGAGAAGGCCGAAAAATTCGCGCAGGAATTGAAGGATGCCAATGAGCAACTAAGAGAGATGGTTGTTAGGGACGGGTTAACCGGCCTATACAATCATCGCTTTTTTCAGGATTCAATGGACCATGAATTAAGCCGGGCACAACGATATAAAAAGCCTTTTTCTTTAATTATGCTTGACATAGATCACTTTAAAAAAGTCAATGACAATTATGGGCATCCGGTTGGTGATATCGTGCTAAAGGAGGTCAGTAAGGCAATCAAAGACACGATCCGCGACTGCGATATTGCCGCCCGATATGGCGGAGAGGAATTTGCCATTGTATTGCCGGAAACTGAGGTTAAAGGCGCAGCAATAGTGGCGGAGAGATTGAGAAAAAGCGTTGAACTCTTAAAAATCACGGCCAATGACCTTGATATTAACGTCACCATAAGCGTTGGAATGACTTGCCATACCGTTTCACAAGGTAAAAAAGAAAAATCTGAAATGATAGCTGAAGCCGATAGTGCCCTCTATAACTCGAAAAAGACCGGCAGAAATAAACTCAGTATTTTTAAGTCTTAGCTGATGAATTATATCTTGATTTT
>JARFPZ010000463.1 GCA_029288035.1 Desulfosarcina sp. | reverse complement strand
GCCAGCATGAACATCATCTATTTTGTGTATCCGTTTTTCAGTGCCAGAATTTGATAATAAAATTTTCTGCGTGGTTAAATCTAACCCGGACAAACCGGAATTGACGATGAAACATTCACCCAGAGATATCCAGTCATTTGCAGATAGCGAACATATTCCAATTAACCGCTAGGTGTTACTGCAAAATACACAAAAAAATTCATAAGTACCTAAATTCAGAACTACTGATGTATCGTAAAATCGGATGCAACAGAAACGTCCGAAATCGCGTCAATAAAACTGAATTTGGGCGAATCGTTCTGAATTTTTTAATTTCAGGTCTCTAACTAACATAAAGGACGTCGATACCACATTTTTCTGGGTTATCGTTCCATTTATTTTTGATAAATTCTGTTGCATCTTGAATTTACGCATATTTTTACTACAAATTTTGTAGGTTCTTTAGATATCAGGGCTTCCCAAAAAGTTTTTCCAATTGGGGTCAGGAGCCCTGAAATTAAGCTAAACTTTTCAATATATTGTACGATAAATAACTTGTACGGAATCCAATCGCCAATCTCACCTAATTTTGCGTTAAGGAGGGTTAACCTGTGAAATTATTAAAATTCATAGTATGTATGAGCATTATCTTGTTTGCTTTCCCGGCTATGTCCGAAATATATAAATACGTGGATGAATATGGAAATACGCATTTCACGGATGACTTCAGCAAGGTACCAGTTGAGCAAAGGCCCACTGTATATACCAGCGTTGAATATAAAAATGACACCGATACGGAGCAAATTCCGGACCCAGATGCCTCATACGAAGCCGACGATGATATCACGGAAGAATCGGTTGAAGAAGTTGAAGAATTTGCCGATGATTCTGAAGGCCGAGATGAAATGGTTGATTTATCCGAAGAGACAGATGAAGAGCAAATCGTCGCAATGGATCAGGACACCGAAGACGAGGAAAATCTATTGGCTACTTTTGATGAAGCTGAACTCGAAAAAGATTTGAATGCAATTCGTAATCATCTGGAAGAGTTGAAAAAAGAAATCGACGGAGAGTATCAGGACCTGGTTAGGGAGAAGGAACAGCTCGCCCAAGAGAAAAAGTCCCTTAAGGGCCGGGGGGGAATTTTGGAACATAACAAAAAAGTCAGACACCTGAATAAAAAGGTTGAGACCTACGCCAAAAAAGCCAAAAAATATGAATCCCGTGTTGAGGCATACAATGAAAGGGTCAAACAGGAAAACGCTAAGTCAAAGCAAAAATCGGAAACACCATAAGAAATTTAGCTTTTTCTGATACCGGACCTCACGAAAACTCCGCCGGAAATCTCCGGCGGAGTTTAGGGTTCTCCAACCCAACATCCGGCATCGATTAAGGTACATACCGCATCCATTCCCCGGCTTTCGGTATCTTTATCCTTGACATTCCACTTCAATTCCCTATTTTTATACAGATCAAATATCAGTATCGATTGACATCGTCTACAATTGTTTGAAAATATTATATTTTTAATCTGGTATTCGAGACCGGTTCAACCTGAATAGGTTTTTGAAACTGTTCTTAGAAATCTGTTTCCATCAACCCGATTGATCATCCAATAATAAGGAGGAAACGCCATGGCTGAAACCAATAGGAGCAATACAGCAGATTTTGAAAAGGCCTTGCAAATAGGCCGTCCGCCGAATGTGGTTAAATGCTTTCCAAATTCTAGAGCTCTCATAGTGAGTGGAAAATTTATTGACCGAGCCATGCTTGTCAAAGGAGGCGCCATTGCCATGGCTGCCAACGGACGAAGCAGTTTTGTCATTCGCGGCGCATTAAAGGCCGCCCAGAGAGCCAATGCAGCGATAATCATTGAAATTGCCAAGTCTGAGGGGGGTGCCAATGCCTATTGCGCCGTGAATTATTGGAATATCGCCCGAATCGTCGATGCCACGTGTAACGAACTGGGTATTACCATTCCGGTGGCGATCCACGCGGACCATTATGGCTTAAAAAGTGACGAGGATGTTGAAGCTGCCAAAATAGAAATTCCAACGCTATTTGAAGCAGGTATAACATCTATCGCCATTGATGCCTCGCACATGCCGGATGACAAAAATCTGCTGGGCAACCTTGAACTCTACCCGTATGTTCCAAATTGGGCCGGCTTAGAAACTGAAATAGGAGAAATTAAGGGAAAAGAAGGCCTCTCAACTGTCGAAGAAGCGATCTTTCTCATTCAGGGCTTAAACGCTCATGACATCTTCCCCGACTGGATTGCCTTAAACAATGGAACAACCCACGGAATCGAAGCCAGCGACAAGGGTATTCAGGTAGAATTGACCACCCGAATTCATGATGCCTTAGAGAAATACAAGGTGTCCGGGGCTCAACATGGCACGTCCGGTAATAGCTCGGATCGCTTGCGGGAAATTGCATCGAAGACCAGGACCACCAAGGCAAACGTAGCCACTGCCCTTCAAATGATTTCATGGGGCCTCGAGGTCAACGATTATGGCAACGCACAATTGGACGATCAGGGTAACTTCTTTAAGGTCAGCGATCAAGGTGTCACTGAAGCAATGTGGTCTGAAATGGTAGCCTATGCCCAAAATCAAGGTTGGAAGGCTGGTAACTATAAAAAGCTCAACTTGCCTTTTGAAAATAAATTACTTGGCCAGTCCGCTGAGATTAAAAATCGCATGGTTAAAAGAGTTGAAGAATTCGTGTACAATATGCTTGTCAATGTCCTCAACACTAAAGATACGGCGCCATTGGCTTTGGAGGCCATTATTGAAGCCGGATCTTATGACGCCGGTCCAAAGGGGCATCGGATTGAAGACCCCGCACAATGGACACCCGAACAAATCATTAAAAGAGGAGCTTCCATCATCAGCGACAAGGGACCTGAGGGGGATTTTGACGACTGACCCCAAACGGGTTGATAAGAATTGCCATTAACATGCACAGGTTCAAAAGCTTAGAGTTTAACGGTTCTGGGCTCGAAGGTTGGCCTATCCCACAAGTGGTTGTATTTTCTCTCATACCCGAGGCAAGGCACCTTACTGGGCTATTATCAAATCGACATTTTTAGCTAAGATCTACACCGTATCAACGCTGGCGGTAGATCTTACTTAGATCGATGCTTATATCCTATCAAAGCGTGAGTCGGAAAATTAAAGCATAGGGATTTAACAACACCCTTCAAGGGGTTCGTGGAGTCCCCGTTGCAAACGAAATTAAATGGTTAAACCTCTGCCAATAGGGTAGATCTGCGCTCACTACACCTTCCGCTATTATCTAATTTGATATCAGTATCTTAAAAAATCTAGAGTTTGCTTTCTCCTCCTATTTCGCACTTTTTTTCCTAAAGTCGAGTTCGCATACTGCCGATATCACTGCCAGCAAGTCAGGAGGAAGCATAAATGTATGTCCCTAGTTATCAAATGCACAATGTTTTAAATGTTTATAGTAAAAAACTTAGGCGCAGCATATCATCCAAAAATAAAAATATATCTGAGGCGCTGCCCGTTGATCGGGTCGATTTGACTTCGGAGGCGAAACGGCGAACAACCATCGAAAAAGTCTCAAAAGAGATCTTGGATAAAATTATCCGCTTCGGTTCTAAGACAGACTCACCCCATGGAAGCTCAGAGCACAGGAAGACCAGTAATGATAAAGTGAGTGCATCGGCCAAACCGAACAGAGTTGGATTTGTTTTCAATGTTATTGACACCATCAATAACAAAACGACCAACACAATATCGGTGGAAGATTCTAGTTTCTTGATCCAACGGCTTGAACAGCTGTCAAAAGATGCGATCGGCATAAAACTGGATATCGGATTTGAAGATCAAGGGAAAATCGACAATCCGATAATATGAGTAGTTATTAGGGGGGAGGAACTCTCAACATTTAGCGTTGAATATGGGCAAGAGTTAATGAAATAAGGAGGATACCATGATAAGCGCAATTGGCGAAGCCACAATACAACAATTTGTTCGAACAAGTTACAATGTGGAAACTTCAGAAAAATATTTGGCGGTCCAGAAAACTGATAAGATTAGGAAACAACGCCCGGTTGAAAGAGGTGACGACGGTCAAAAGCCTGGACTGAATTTGCAAAACCAGGCTAATATGAAAACCCGCAACAGCATTGAAAATGGTAAATTGGTTGTTGAAAAATACGATGAGGACGGCAAATTGGTTAAAAAAACCCCACCGGGATACCTTCCCATCGGTGAAAGGGTCTAATGTAACCACAGCCGCCTTTATACGATTAAATATTCTCGGAATGAACTGCCTAGCGTCAAGCTGCGGGAAATTAGACTCTAATAGAGATTAAACCAATTGGCAACGATTAAGGTTGATTTGGCTATACATTGCGGCCAATAGCTGCTTAAAAATCTTTTGCAGGCAGCCTCTGAAAAATGATCGAAGATGGACCAAAAGACAAGGCAATGGTTCAAGTTAATTAAGTCACATTCTGTAAATATCCATGGGCTGAATTTTGTATTAGTCACTTTCATTATCGCATAATTTTTTTGACCTTTTCCCAGATCCGTGCTTTTTCCTTCAGCGGTATGTTTTCAAACTCCCATTCGCTCTCACCGACCATGTCTTCCATCTTTCTAAATCGCAATTCATATTTTTTATTTGACCCTGCCAATGCAGTTTCGGGATGAATTTTAGCCAACCGTGCAATGTTGACCAGGATAAACAGGAAATCACCTAGTTTCTGCGATAAAATTTCGCTATTCTGTGTATTCAATATTGATTTTAATCCAGCCAGTTCTTGTTCTACGTTCTCCAGAGCATCATCGACTTCCAACCAGTCAAATCCGGTTTTGGCAAGGCGGTCTGAGATACGATAAGCACGAATTAAGGCAGGCAGTTGCGCCGGTACAGAATCAAGAGATGATTGTTTGCCTGTGGACTTATTTTCACTCAATTTAATTTTATGCCAATTTTCAACGATCTCTTCGCTTGTTTTTACGTTTTCTTCAGCAAATACATGTGGATGACGTCGAATCATTTTTTCGGTAATTGATTGAGCAACATCGGAAAGGTCGAATTTTCCAAGCTCCTGAAACATCCTGGCAATAAAAACAATATGAAATAAAACATCTCCAAGCTCTTCACGGATATGTTCAGGGTTTCCGATTTCGATTGCATCAACCAGTTCAAAGACCTCTTCAATTAGATAGACAGCCGCATTTCGAGGCGTCTGTTTTTGGTCCCAGGGACACCCATGTTTACCCCTCAGGGTTTTAACCAGTCGGATTAAATCATCCAGGAAGGAATGTGTCGGAGCTAATTTGGAATTTTCCACGCTTTTTTAAGCTCCCCCAACTTGGCGATAAATTCCTGTTTCATTTGCTTAGAAACCACTTTCGCCATTTTTTCTGATACCCATGATACGCGGGGAGCCAACATGGAGTTTTTAAGAAAAGCAGATCCTTTGGGTAGAAACGCGGTGAGGGTGATAAAAAGGACAGAAGCGATCAAAATGCCTTTAATAAAACCAAAGCCAACCCCTCCGATACGGTCGACCCAGCCTAAAAATGCAATATTCAAGAGATATTTAATGATGATACCCAAAATACCGACAATAATCAGCACACTACAAAATATAATCAAAAAACTCAATATGTTAAGATATGCAGTTTCTCTTATTAAACCTGAAAGCAATTTGGCCAATTTCGGATAATACGTAAAGGATGCATAGAAACCGCCTAAGACACCGACGATGGACGACACCTCTTTAACCAGACCCCGGAAGATGCCTCTGACCAGGCTATAGCCTAAAATCACGATAATTATAATATCGAACGGGTTCATATAAGAGAATGCCAAACCAGGGGGTTAAAATATTGGAGCCGCTAGTCGGTTGAAGTAACAAAGCATGCTTTTCGAGTCAAGGTATTTTTCTTTTTTAGTCCTAAATACAATTTGGCATTTGCAATCCTTCAAATAGATATGTTAAAAATATCCTTCATGTTAGATCTGGATAGATCTTTATCCGTGGGGCTTATTCAAAAAATGGCAGAAAATTCCAAAATCAAACAAATCAGCCTTGATTTCTCAGATATTGATCTGGCGCAACAACTTTTCGGTGAACATAACGAGAACCTGAAAAGAATTGCAAAGGCAACAGATGCTACTATCAATGCCAGAGGCAACACCGTATTTATTTACGGAGAAAAAATAGCAGCTAGGCTGGCCGATAACATCCTTAAGCAGCTTTACAGTCTGCTGAAGGAAGGATATCCTATTCACACCAATGATATCGACTATGCGGTCAGGATTTTAAGTGCGGATGACCGGGTAAGATTAAAAGAAATTTTTTTAGATAAGGTGTACATAACGTCCAAAAAGAACACTGTAACACCCAAAAGCCGTGCACAAAAGGAATATATTGAGGCTATCCGAAACTATGATATCGCTTTTGGCATCGGTCCGGCCGGAACTGGAAAAACGTATCTGGCGATGGCGATGGCGGTCTCTGCCTTATCAAAGGGTATCGTAAGCCGGATTATTTTAACCCGCCCGGCGGTGGAAGCAGGGGAATCCCTCGGATTTCTGCCAGGTGACCTTGCTGAAAAAGTCGATCCCTATTTAAGGCCGCTATATGATGCGCTACATGACATGATGCGCTTTGAAAAAGTTGCAATGCTAATGCAAAAAGGAATTATCGAAGTTGCACCCATTGCATTCATGCGAGGACGCACCCTTAATGATTCATTTGTTATTCTCGATGAAGCCCAAAACACGACCACCGAACAGATGAAAATGTTTTTGACCCGGATCGGTTTCAACTCCAAAGCGGTTATAACCGGTGATATCACCCAGATTGATTTGCCGGCTGAGAAAGCTTCCGGACTGGTCGAAACGAAGAATATTCTGCAGGGTATCGAGGGAATTAAATTCGTTTTCTTCACGAAAAAGGATGTGGTCCGACATAAACTGGTTCAGGAAATTATTCGAGCCTATGAAGAGCTTGAAGCCCGCAAACAAGAGGCGAGGTCCTGATGGAAATTATTGTCAGCCGGTGGGAATGTTAAACGGGCAGACACTAAAACCCAGTTGAATTAAACTCCAATTGAGAATTATTCGTTATTAGCGACTGGCTAATCGTTTCAGTGGAAAAAATGGTCAAAGAAAAAAAGAAAGAATCTGGCGGTAAATTCCTCGACGACAACAGGCGGTTTCGCTGGGGAATTTTATGTGTCGTAGCCATTTGTTCTTCTATAATACTTTTTCCCAGCCTTGTCATCACCAAGCATCGGTATAAATTGGGAGACGTAGCGCAAAGGGACATCAAATCCCCCAGGGATTTTTTTATTGAAGATCGGGCGGCTACCGAAACCAATCGCCGACGGTCAGTGGATAGTGTCCTGACGGTTTACGACTACGACTCAGAACTGGCCCGGGTGCTGGCTCGTAACGTCGAAGCGGTATTTACACAAATGAGGACCGCTGCCGATGCTCAAGACAGCCCCGAAAGCCAGAAACAAACACCAAACGGCAATACAGTTGCAGTGACGGATGCAGCCGACCAACAACTAGAACGTATCATTACTCAAAAACGGAAGTACCTTGAAGAAAAACTCGGTATCCGAGTAAACGAGGGCGCTTACGTGGCTCTTGATAAAGTGGGATTTTCAAAAGAAATATCTGATCTTATCAGCCGCATATTGAAAGAAATATTGAGAAATGGGGTAGTGACCAACAAGGAAATCCTGCTTAAAGAATCAGAAAAAGGCATTATTCTGAGAGATGTACGCACCAAAAAGGAACAAGAACTGCGCCAGTTAAAGAAATTTTACGGACTAGACCAGGCTAAAACCATGGTCCGGATCGTTGGTCAGCCACTCCTCGGCAACCTGGACTATGGTCTCTTAAACCTCGTCGTCGATTTCGTACAACGGCTCATCCAGCCCAACATTACCTTGAACCGTAGCGAAACCCAGGAGCGGAAAAATAAAGCAGCCGCAGAAATCAAACCCGTTCTTCACAAAATCAAAACAGGTGAGATGCTTTTGCGCGAAGGAGAGCTAGTCACCGATGTACAATTGTTAAAACTCCAAACACTAGAGACCCAGACGAAAAAAGAACAGGTTTTTTTATCCAGTATCGGCGCCGCCATGCTATTGATGTGTCTGCTTATTACCACTTACATTCTCCATTTGAGCCAGCCTGGCCGACTACCGGCGGAACACAACAAGAGCCTGCTTTTTATGGCAAGTGTCTTTCTAACCTTTTTCTTTTTAGCAGAACTCAGTTGCAAGTTATCTGAGGTTTTAACTCAAAGTTCAGCGCTTCCCATACATATGTCCTCTATGTGGTTTGGCATTCCGTTAGCGGCAGGATCCATGATAATTTGTGTATTCATGGGATTGACGATTGCGATACCGCTGGCAGCGGTTATGGCAGTCGCTTTTGCAATTATATTTGAGAACAGCTTGGTAATTTTTCTTTTTTTTCTGGTAAATGGCACCATGGCGGCCTACTGGATAAGACATTGCCGTGAGCGCAAAGTCTTCATCACGGCCGGCACCAAACTCGGATTGCTCAATATACTGCTGGTGACCGCCATTGACTTTTACCTGGCCGAATTGTCCGGCGTCAAACTTATGTGGGACTGGGCTTTTGGATTCATGGGCGGAATCGGCGCTGGTATTGTCACAGCCGGTATTGTCCCACTGGTTGAGATCGCCTTCGGTTATACCACGGATATCTCGCTGCTGGAGCTGGCCAGCCTAGATAGACCAATCCTGCGAAGACTCATGATCGAAGCACCGGGCACTTATCATCACTCTGTAATTGTTGGATCTTTGGTGGAAGCTGCGGCATCTGAGATTTCAGCAAACCCTTTGCTCGCCAAAGTCTGCGGGTATTATCATGACATCGGCAAAATTAAAAAACCGCTGTATTTTATCGAAAATCAAGAAGGCGGTTTAAATAAACATGACAAACTGGCACCCTCTATGTCCAGCCTGATTTTAATTTCCCACATCAAAGACGGCGTCGAGATAGCCAGAGGAAATAAACTAGGTAAAATTATCGTTGACATCATCAGACAACATCACGGAACCAGCATTATCAAATATTTCTATGAAAAGGCCAGACAGCAAAAGGGGGAAGATTCCGTCAACATTGATGACTTCAGATACGTCGGCCCCAAACCGCAAACCCGCGAAGCCGGATTGGTGATGCTGGCCGATGTGGTCGAAGCAGCATCAAGAACCCTTGATAACCCGACGCCGTCCAGAATCCAGGGTCTCGTCAAGAATCTTTTCAACGACATATTGTCGGACGGCCAGCTGGACGAATGTGAGCTGACGCTCAAGGATCTTCACAAAATTGCTCGCAGCTTCGACAAAATCTTAAACGGCATTCACCACCATCGCATCGAATATATCGAGAAACGGTCACCAGCCGGCGCGAACGGCAAGGGAAGTACAAGGAATGGAAGTCCTGATAGACAACCGGCAAAGCTCGTGCGGAATTTCACTGGAAAAGATAGAGGAGACGGTAAGGGTCATCTTAGGCGCATTAGACTGCCCTGATGGAGAAATTTCGATTCTTATTGTCGATGATCCACAGATAGAAAAGCTAAATCGGAAATATCTAAACCGTAATAGTCCGACAAATGTAATTGCTTTTCCCATGCGCGAGGGTGAATTTTCGCACCTGAGCCCGCAGCTTATAGGCGATGTGGTAATATCGACAGACACGGCTGCAAAAGAAGCGCAAAATTCCGGTATGAGCATCGAGCAACGGTTTACAGAGTTACTAGTGCACGGCATTTTGCATTTATTTGGCTACGACCATGAAACTTCTGCGCAGGATGCCCGGAAAATGGCAATAAAGAGTCGGCAACTGTTGGACTTGATTTGAAACACCTACAAAGGGGTAATCAATGGCCGGATTAGCGGTAAAAATTGACCAAGTGGCAGCCTTGAGAAACGCCCGAAAAAGTCAGTTCCCGGACCCGGTGACAGCAGCCACCATGGCAGAAATGGCCGGTGCGGATGGTATTACCGCCCATCTGCGACTGGACCGCAAATACATAAATGACCGAGATGTTCGTATTTTGCGCAGCGTCGTACAGTCCAAACTGATTCTGGAAACGGCCTCGACTTCCGAGATGGTCGGCGTGGCATTGGATATAAAACCTGATCTGGTTATCCTGGTCCCTGAAAAGCGCGAAGAATTCACCGCGGATGGCGGCCTGGATCTGATCGTACACCGCTCCGATATTTATGATACAGTGGGGACACTACAAAACAGCGGCATACCGGCAGGGCTGCTGGTAGACCCGGAACCCGAGCAGATAAGACTGGCTCACAAAATCGGCGCATCCTTGGTAGAGATTCACACCGCAACTTACTGTGACGCAAAAACGGCTCAAAAAAGACATCAGGCCTTTTTAAATATTGTTGATGCCGTTAAACTTGCCCACAAATTGAAATTCAGCGTTAAAGTGGGCCGCGGATTGTGCTATAAAACAGTTAAAGCATTTAAAAGAATCGATGAAGTCGATGAATTCAGCATCGGTCATAGCATTATTTCGCGGGCTGTTCTGATTGGAATGCAGGCAGCGGTGGCGGACATGAGATCGCTGATTCTGGCGTTATAAGTATTTGAGCTGAGTCGACTGAGGATCTTGGGATTTTATATGATACTCGTTACAGCAAATGAAATGCAGCTAATGGATCGACGGACCATCGAGTCCTTTGGTATACCCGGCAGGATATTGATGGAAAATGCCGGCCGGGGGGCTACCCGGTTTTTTTTTAAGCAATTTTCAGATTTTAAAAATAAGCGGATCGGTGTCATCGCCGGGCATGGGAACAATGGCGGGGACGGCTTTGTAATTGCCCGTTATCTGGCCCAATCCGGGGCGGATGTAAGGGTATATCTTCTTGCTGCAAGCAATCGGGTCGAAGGTGATGCCGCCGCCAACCTTAAGTTATTAAATCCGCTCAACATCCCGCTGATCGAAATCCCGGATGAAAGCTCATTTTCAGCCTCTCAATCCGACATGGAAGATTGCGATATATGGATTGATGCAATTCTCGGCACTGGATTGAAATCGGATGTCAAAGGATATTTTCAAACGGTCATTGATTTTATCAATGCCCTCAACCAGCCTGTACTCGCCGTTGACATACCGTCAGGACTTAATTCAGACACCGGACAACCATGTGGGACCTGCATTCGCGCCAGTGCCACGGCAACCTTCGGGTTTGCCAAAACCGGCCACATGATCCATCCAGGAGCGGGCTATACCGGCGCGCTTGAAATCGTCGATATTGGAATTCCGCCATATATCGTACAAACCGTGGCACCCAAACAGTTCCTTTTGACGGCGGATCTCATCAAGTCTTATGTGACACCCAGAGTTGAGGACGCCCACAAGGGCACCAGCGGGCATTTGTTGGTGGTGGCCGGATCTCCCGGAAAAACCGGAGCCGCTTCAATGACGTCTATTTCTGCACAGCGAGCCGGCGCAGGACTTGTGACGCTG
>JARFPZ010000347.1 GCA_029288035.1 Desulfosarcina sp. | reverse complement strand
TTAAATGCCAGGGAAAGTTTTTTTTCCACCAACCCTTCGACTTGCAGACGCCAGTCTGCCAGACTGACGGGTGTTTCAGGAATCTGCCCCTGATTGCGTTTAAAAAAGACCTCATTGTCTGTAATCCAGGTGCGCAAGGCCGTGTTGGGTGTCTCGGCATTTAACGGTCTTGGGGTCATGACCCGCATTTCTTTTGCCATCTTGATGCCTCCCTAGCGTCAAATTAATTTTCATTCAAAATTCAGGAAGATACTTCCCGCTGAATCGCCAGATAATGGGTAATTTCATCCTTTTCATTCCGAATCGGTGCGATTTTCCATTCCATCATAAATTCCGATCCGTCTCTGCGATAATTAATCGCCCGGCCATGAAACAGCTCGCCATCGGCAATATTTTGATTCAGCCGCTGCAGAACTTTCTGATCGGTATTGGGGCCTTGCAGGATGGACGGCGATTTTCCGATTAATTCATGGGGACCGTAGCCGGTTAACTCACAAAAAGCCGGATTCACATAAATTATGGGATACCCCGGTCCCTTCTCGGTAATCACAACGGAGTTAAAGGACTCCTCCATGGATGCTTCGAGCAGGCGTTTCATTATATACTTGTAATTGTCGTCCTCTAAAAAAATATCAAAGATATCTCTCCTCGTTTTCATTGGTAAAACCTCCTCATATATTTAGTACCTATTTATTGAAATCACATCATGTTTCGGCATAATTTATACCATAGCCAAATTAATATTTTAGCTTCTGCCTCGGAGATTCTAAGGCTCGGAGCGGAATGCTTTCGGCTTTTTTTGAAAAGACAGAGCGAAGCCTCCGGCTCGCAGGGGGTGTACGCCTACGCCTCGGAGAGCGATACAACAAATCTTCAATCTTCAATCTTCAATTTCGGCTTGTCCGGGTTGGTCTGTACAACCCAATACGAGATTACTCATCTTTCCACCGGTACAAGGGTTTGGCAAACAGCATCTGCACATCACCGATGTACCTCTCCGCGAATCCGCCTTCACAATAACATAAATAGTATTCCCACATCCGAATGAAGGTATCAGAGTAACCCAATTCCCGAACCTTTTCAAGGTTGGCGAAAAACCGTCGCCGCCACTCTTTCAGGGTTCTGGCATAATGAGGGGTAATGTCCTCCAAATGGATCAGCCGCAAATCGGTCGAGCCGGCCACGGCATTGCTGATGGCGGTGATCGAGGGAATACAGCTGCCGGGAAAAATATACCGTTTGATAAAATCCACCGATCGCTTATGGCGATCGAAAATTTGATCACCGATGGTGATGGCCTGCAGCGCCATCAGGCCGTCGACGTTGAGCAATCTGCTGCAAGTTTGAAAGAAGGTTTTATAAAAATGATGGCCGACGGCTTCGATCATTTCAATGGAGACGAGTTTGTCAAATTTCCCCCTGAGATCGCGGTAATCTTTTTTCAATGCCGACACTTGATCGTCGAGCCCCGCATCTCGGAAGCGTTTTGCGGCAAACTCATACTGTTCGTTGGAGATGGTGGTGGTGGTTACCTGCACGCCGTAATTTTGAGCCGCATGGACGGCAAATCCCCCCCAACCGGTGCCGATCTCCACCACCCGGTCACCGGGATGTAACCGCAGCTTCTTGCAAATACGATCATATTTGGCAACCGACGCATCCGCCAAGGTACTTTGCTTTTGTTCAAAGATACCGCAGGAATAGGTCATGGTGTTGTCGAGAAACAGCGAATAAAATTCGTTGCCAAGATCATAATGGGCGATGATGTTTTTTCGACTGCCCATTTTCGTATTTTTTCTGGCAGAATGATATCGCCTGTAAAGAGCTGCCATGAGGCGGGCCGGGCCTTTTTCCATATTTACAGCAGCTTGGCGATTGAGGGCCAAAATCCGCATCACCGCTGTTAGGTCATCAGTCGACCACAACTTTTCCATGTATGCTTCAGCAGCACCGATGCTGCCGCCAAATAAAATACGACTGTAAAAATGCGGATGATGAACCCTGAGCTCGGCCTGCAAAGAGGTTGTGTCCGATTTTTCACCGAATGGATGCCGATGATGGCCTTCGATGATCGTCATCCGGCCGTGCTTTAATTTGGTCAGCAGCGAAAATACATATCTGCGCGCAAGGTGATCCAGTCTGCGTTCTTTAAGCTTGCTGAGATCCGGCGCTTGAGATGGGATAATTAACTCGGTCATTTTGGAATCCCTTCTGAAGACGGTTCCCTCTTTTTAGGATGGGTGAAAAATGGCGTTCCTTTCAGAAGGAGGCGCAGGGCCTGCCAATGGATCAAGGTGGTGACTTTGACGGTCATCATTGGATATCTGAACAAGACACCCGTCAGGGTCCGGCGGTTTAGAGGGTGTCGTTGGAGTGCCAGGCTGGCATCAAACAGCTTGTCTCCTTTTTGATAATCGATCATGTGGACCCGAATCGACGCTTCGGGCAGCCGGAATCGCCAGTCATATCGGATATCCATATCGATAAAGGGCGACACGTGAAATGACTTGTCAAACCGATGGCGCCGCCAGAATTTATGGGAATGTTTGCTTTGCTCGGCACCCAATACGTAACAGTGGCGCTCTCCCCAGGGTGTGTTATGAATTTCAACGATGATGGCCACAACCTTTGTATCGGCCGAATCATAGCAATAATAGAAACTGGCCGGGTTGAAACAATAACCGAAATATCTCAAATGGGTCAAGAGGCGAATCGGGCCGTTCGGCCGGCTGCCAAGTCGATCTTCAATAAGATCTCTTGCTGCTTGATCCAGTGAAATTTTCGGATCCCCGAAGTGATCCCGGCGACGAAAACAAGCGATATTGAATCGTTCGTAAGACCACAACGGATGAATATCAAACAGGGTCGGCAATTCGGCCAGATCGAGAAACATGAAAAACAGGCGATATTGAAACATGTTCGGTCGCGGCCGGAATCGCCGGTGCCGTATGGTCCCTTCGTATATGCAGCTATGCATGGTTCATTTTTAAAGGCTCTTACCGAAGTGCTTACACACCTCCAGCGCACTGGCAACGCCATCTTCATGGAAGCCATAGCCCCAGTAAGCGCCGGCGTAAGAAGTGCGATTGACCGCGTTTATTTCCCGGTGACTGGATCTTGCTGCCAGACTCTCGGGATTGTAGACCGGATGATGATAAACCATCTTGCGGTAGATCTTGGCAGCATCGATGGCTTTCGCCAGGTTCAGGGACACACAGAGTTCCTCCGGGGCACCGATGCTCTGGAGGATATTCATGTCGTAAGTGACGGCAACACGGCCGAGATCTTCTTGCGGGATGTGATAATTCCAGCTGGCCCAGGCGGCTTTTTTGCTGGGCAGCAAAGATTCATCACTATGCAAGACCGCCTGATTTTCCTGATAGGGGATAGCACCCAGAATATTCGTTTCGCTATCGGTTGGATCGTCCAGCAGAGCGAGGGCCTGGTCGCTGTGGGTGGCGATGACCACCTGGTCGAATGTTTCCGCCATTTCGTTTTGCGGTTGAATTTCAACATGCTCCGGATGTCGTCGTACCGACGCGACCGGACAGTTCAATCGGATCTGATCGCCATAAGGTTTTGTTATCGGTTTGAGGTATTGCCTCGAACGGCCTTTTATGGTGAGCCACTGGGGCTGGTCTTTGACGTTCAAAAAGCCGTGATTTTTAAAAAATTGGGCAAAATAGCGGGCGGGAAAACTATTGAATTTGACCGGGTCCGCCGACCAGACCGCTTCCCCCATGGGAATGATAAAATGCTGCACAAAAGCTTGGGAGTACCCTTTGCCGGTTAGAAATGCAGCCAGTGTCAGTTCATAGTCCTCTGATTCCAATAGCGCTTCCGAATCCCGTTTAAATCGCATGACATCCCACAGCATTCGATAAAAGGATGGACGCAGCAGGTTGCGCCGTTGGATGAAAAGTGAATTAAGATTGCTGGGACTGAATTCCAACCCGGTTTTTTCGCATTGCACACTGAAGCTCATGACCGAATTTTGCCAGTCTACATTTAGATGCTTCATCAGCTTTACGAAATTGGGATAGGTCTTTTCATTGAAAACGATAAAGCCCGTATCGACAGCATATTTCCCTCCGTTGAGGGCAACGTCCACGGTATTGGTGTGACCGCCGACATAGTCATTGGCTTCAAAAACGACGACCTCGTGATCTTCACTGAGTAAATAGGCGGCTGTCAAACCTGATATTCCGGTACCGATGATAGCGATTCGCATATGGTCACTTCCGGCGGAAACTCCTGATGTCCGCCAAACTACAATTGGTGTGGTGTGTTAGCGTTGATACGGTTCTTGTTGAGCACATGCTCGGGAACGGGTCGCAGCTCTTTAACGATCCCCAGCCAGGACATGACAACCAAGAGATAATAGGTCATGTCAATTTCCCACCAGAAAAACCCCTGGCGGGCGGAAACGGCAAAATGATGATGATTGTTGTGCCACCCCTCACCCAGTGTGATCAGAGCGAGCAACAAATTGTTGCGGCTGGTATCGGGGGTGTTATAACGCCGGCTGCCGTACATATGGTCAAATGAGTTGATGGTCATGGTGGCATGCAGCAAAACAACGGTGGAGATGAAAAAGCCCCAGATAACCAGCTGCATGCCATTGGTTCCCAGCTGGGGCGCGATGCGCTCGAGGATTTCACCGCAAACATACAAGGCCAGTGCCAGCAGGATAGGGA
>JARFPZ010000208.1 GCA_029288035.1 Desulfosarcina sp. | reverse complement strand
ATTTACAATCACAGTCCCTACGACGTTTGGATGCTTTGAATCAAGCAGATTCGTTGATAGATTTAAACGTGCCGGGATTCAATTTTCACGGCCTTCAGGGAAGACCGAAACGTTACAGTATCCATGTTAACGGCCCATGGTGTATCACCTTTGAATGGGAAGAGGGTGAGGCGCTCAGGGTCGATCTTGAACAATATCATTGAGGTAAGGTCATGGGAGAGTATTTTGTTAAGCGTCCTTTAAAACGACCACCGGTTCATCCCGGTGAGATGTTGCGTGAAGACGTACTTCCGTCCCTTGGTCTGTCAGTAAGCGAAGCGGCAAGGCGACTCGGTGTCTCTCGACAGCAGTTGCACCGCATTTTAGCCTGTACACATCCAATTACAACGGATATGGCGCTTAGGATTGGCAAGTTTGCTGGCAATGGTCCAGGTCTCTGGCTACGCATGCAGCAAGCATATGATCTGTGGTATGCGGAACATAGGATTAAAGACGAGCTATCTAAGATCGAAACGGTTTCATCAACTGGATCCAGCGCCTAACGAATAAGGATAGATTGTGTGAGCGCAGCGAACCACAATCTTATCCTGTAGTTGGACAAGTCCGGCACGGGAAGCAAGGTTCATATATAAAGGCAAATATCTTTTTAGACAGTGGAGCGATTTAGAGCAGGGTTGGATGATAAAGCAGATGCGGAAGCGGCCCAGCCAGACGGATTCACCTGACAGGGTAAACTTGCGGGGTTTATCGTTAAGGCTGCTGGGTGTTCGAAAGGCCTTGCCGCCGGCAGGTGATCCGCAGCTTTTCGTTATATCCATGCTCTTGCAGCGAAGCGCAAAAAACTGTCCCAGTTGAGGAGCACCGGCATAGAAAAAGATGAAAAGTGAAAGATTTAGAAATGAATCAAAGGACGATGATATCGATATTGACTCTGAAAAGAGGCTGTCGGAAATTATGCTATTTATCGATTTTTAATCTGAACATTCTGAACATGCGGTATGAAACTACGTCGCAATCTCCAAACAGCATTGGCGGCAGTGACCATTCTCTGGCTTGTGTTTTTCATCGATCTTGCTTCGCCGGTGGATTTACGCCTTTACGGACTGCGCCCGCGGCATCTCGACAGTTTGGTGGGTATCATTCTTACCCCGTTTTTGCATGTCGATCTGCACCATCTGATTGCCAACTCAGGCATACTATTCTTTTTGTTGGCCATTTCGCTGTCATTCAGCCGTAAACTGACCTTCAGGGCCCTGTGGATCATCATCCTGGCAGGTGGTGGGTTGGTCTGGCTTACGGGCAAAGGGGGCACCATTCATATTGGTGCCAGCGGGGTTATTTTCGGCCTGATCGGATTTTTAATGTGTTTGGGCATATTTCGCCGGGATTGGAAAGCATTGATCATCTCGCTGGTAGTACTTTTGTTATATGGCGGTGCGCTGCAATCTCTGTTCATCTATGTGCCGGGCATCAGCTGGACGGGTCATCTATTTGGTTTCATATCCGGGGTGCTGGCAGCATGGTGGACAAAGGCCGCAAGGAAAAGATAAAGCCATGCTAGTTTGTAGATATTACCTTGATGAAGTGCTAAAAAGAGAGGCATACTTTTTCTGCATGCCCGGATGTATCTCTTTATCCCCAAATAAAATATAGCCTGCTATTTCAATGCATCTATTAGAACTTTACTATGCCAGCGCCCGCCTGAATCAAACCGGTAAATTTACTTTTCCCTGTCGCAAAAGTACAATTCCGAAATGGACGATCCTATCCTCTCACCCAAGGGAAAGGGAAAAATTGCAACTGATGGCCCTGTCGATGGCCGGTACGCGCTGTTTAGCGCATATTTCCGATCAGCAAAATCGTCTGCTCAATTTCCCGAAACAGCCACTGCAACTGGAATTTTATTTGGCCCAACATCCTGAAACTGAAGGTCCGAATGTCAAATATGATTTAATCGGCCACGGGCTGCAATTCTATGCTGATGGCTGCGTCCAAAAAATCACTAAACAGGAATGCCGTTATCTTTCTGCGAATATAGAAATACAGAAAATTCGGGATCACAGCAACTTGGCAAAACATTTTCTGTTGGCTTACGGCCCTGATCTTAAGGCGCATAGGGGCAGCGATGATTTTGATTTTAACAATCCTTACCTGCGGATTACCCGATTTTATTCCTTATTCGATGGGAACGCACTATTGACGGATCCGGTAGTCTTCCTGGAACGTCTGCATAAAAAAACCTTTCGATACGGGCGCATTCTCCCACGAAACATATTGGCAATCCTACAGCGTCTGTTGCCTGAATATCTTCAAGTCGAGACTGCCGACTGGACCCAAAAGACATGTGATATGCGATTAGAATGGATGGGTTTATCTCAGTGGCAAAGGCGAATGATGATACCGATTCTGGATGCCTGCCGGCATCTCCTGGATGCCTTTCCTAAAAGCTTCGATCCTTTGAAAACACCGGGGTTAATCCTGCTGGATCGTCCCAGCCGTTTTTGCACCGCCAAACGGTTCCCGGATTGGATTAAATTAATGGATGAATTGCTGCCGCAGATGCAATTCGTGGTAACCTTAACCGACCGGGCTGCATCCCAATTCCCCCACAAATTACGCAAGAAGCGCCTTAAAATCCATAAAAACGAGATGTCCCAGCCATCCAGGCGTAAATTTGTTCGCATTCGACCTGGAACGATTCTCCTCATTGATGTCGATAGCCGCCTGCCCAATTTTGCATTGATGAAACTTAGCCGTTATTATAAGGAGCAGGGACGCAGGGTGATTCTGGGATATAAGGATTGCTGCTTAAAAGGCCCCGAAGCTGTATACGCCAGCGCCGTTTTTCATAACCATGGTACGGATCAGCGCATCTCAAAGCTATGTCGATATTATGGTGAATCTCTCACGCTGGGCGGCTCAGGTGTCGATCTCCACAGGCGTCTTCCAGATAATATCGAAAATATTTCTCCGGATTACGATCTCTATCCGGAACTCGGCGACCGGGCGATCGGCTTTTTGACGCGGGGCTGCCCTTTCCGATGCGCCTTTTGTATTGTACCGACCAAGGAAGGCCAACCTCATCAGGTAAGTAATTTGGATGCTCTGCTGGCAGGCAGACGCAAACTGATACTTTTGGATGATAATATTTTATCACATCCAAACGCAGTTGATTTATTAGAGGAAATGGCATCTCGCCATATCCAGGTCAATTTCACACAAACACTTGATTTTCGAATGTTGGACAGGCGGAAAGCAGCTCTTTTGCGTCAGATCAGATGTTCGAACCTCCGATTTACACGCAGCGTTTATCATTTCAGCCTAAATAACACTAAGCGAATTAAACAACTCGCCCGTAAATACAAACTGTTCGGGTTTACCCCTCAAGACAACGTGGAATTCATTTGTATGTATGGTTTTAATACGACCCTTGCTGAAGATGTGGAGCGTTTCCGTTTTTTACGCTCCTTGCCAGGTGCCTATGTTTTCGTACAACAATATCAACCCATTCCAGGGGGACCGCCGATGGCCTCGATACCTTTTTTCGATGAAAATGCAGACGAGCTGATTGATGAGCTTGTCGGTATCTTGTTCCCGCAAAATATGAAAAGCATGGAAAAATACTACCGTTGGGTCAGTAAACGCTATGTCGAAACCTTTGGACGTTTACATAAAAACCTCGTTGATACGATTTTCAGGTATAACCGGAGGGGAATGAAAGGAGAGTATATTGCTACGTTGGCTGGTACCCGAAAATGGTCCACCGCCTGAAAAATGGTTGTCGGAGATTATCAGGAATTTATCGAATATGAACCGCATATTCAACAAATTCTTAAAAGATACAGGCGGTTATCTTCGATTAAATCCAAAATCATTCGTGCTAAACTGATAAGGAATATGTCGCAAATTCGACCAATAACCGGCTAATCTTGCTCTTGCAGCCGACAGCTGAGCGCTGCGGCTGAAGAGCGGGTTACATTGCTTGATAAATCGAGGAAGTTAGAATTTGAGATATGAATAGGGAAAATCTTGCAGTTGAAG
>JARFPZ010000206.1 GCA_029288035.1 Desulfosarcina sp. | reverse complement strand
TCTTCATCGAGAATCGAATCAAATATGAAACGCTTCATATTACCCTCTCGGCATCACTCCCGGTCCCCAGGTGGTTTTTATCTATCTGGAAAAAAATATAACTATTTGTTTATTACAAAAAGTTTTATATGTCAATTTCATTTATCTATTTGTATTTTATATATGAATTAAAAAATTTTTTTTGAAAAGCACTCTGGAATGAATAATGATGCGATTTTATAATTGAAATTATAATTATCTGGATTTATTAACTATTTTTATTTTATAGAGAAGATGTAACAAGAAGTATAAAACTGTTGGTTATATAATATTCGGGAGTCTCTAATTTTCTTTTTATATGCGCCGCTTACTAACACGGCAATTAATTGTTTAAACATGGTTTACTACGATTAAAATCCGGGATAGCATTTTTTTCTCAAGTTAATATCGAGGAGCTTGAATTTACAGGAAAACTTTGAGAGCAAATTAAAATTCTATTGTAGATGAAATATAAGAATGGATATTATTCCGCTGAAACAATTAACCAATAACAAATAACGGATAACTCCCAATTGGATGTAAACTCAATTGGGGTTTCACCATCGAGGAGGATAAGTGAATATGCCAGAGCAAATTTTTAAAGATCAGGTCGCCATCGTAACCGGTGCCGGAGAAGGCATTGGCCATGAGATCGCACGCCGGCTGGCGTTGCAGGGTGCCCTCGTATTACTCAACGATATCAAGCCAACGCTTGCGAAGCAGGCGGCTCAAGATATTTGCGATGAAGGCGGCACCTGTGTGGGGGTGGGGGGAGATATCGCCGATGTTAAGGTCGTCCGGGATCTGGCCACCCGAGCGGTCTCTGATTTCGGCCGGCTCACCATTGCGGTTGCCAATGCCGGCCTGTCGCTGTGGGATGATTTTTTTGACTTTAAACCCGAGGATTTTCACCGCATTTTGGCGGTAAATTTGGGGGGATCATTTTTTCTGGCCCAGGCGGCCGCTCGCCAGATGCGAAGGCAGGGAACCGGAGGGCGTCTCTTGTTTATGTCATCGGTGGCCGGAATTCAGGCCATTGCCGAATCATCGGTCTATGCCATGACCAAAAAAGGCCTGGAAATGCTGGCCCGCAGCCTGGTATCTGAAGTGTCCGCCCACGGCATTACCGTGAATGTGATTGCGCCGGGCGCCACCGTCACACCGCGCACCGTGGCAACCGTACCAGATTACGAACCGATCTGGTCCCATGTGACGCCCACCGGCCGGCCGGCCTACCCGATAGATATTGCCAATGCTGCGCTCTTTTTTCTTTCCCCGGCCTCCGGTCACATCACCGGTCAAACCCTGATTGTTGACGGAGGCTGGACAGCCACGAGTCCCGAACCCCAATCACAATTTGCGGATAAAACCAAATGAAAAGCTTTCATTCGACATCATTATACACCCGTCCACATAGCCGTGCATCCTCAAATTCGACAGAGGTGACTTTTGCGATATGAAGGCCCCATATACAGACCGCCGAGTGAAGCCGACAGCCTTTTAATTCAGGCCACGCTGGGCTGCCCGCACAATAAGTGCAGCTTTTGCATGGTTTACAAGAAGGGCCCGCGTTTTAACGTCCGACCGGTTTCTGAAATTTGCGAGGATATTGACGAAGCCTTTGAGCTTTATGGTGCGAAAGTGCGGTCGATTTTTTTCCCGGCCGGCAATACAATCGCCATGCCCACCGAAGATCTTGCCGCCATATGCCTCCACAGTAAAATGAAGTTCCCGGCACTGCAGCGTATAACGGTATACGGTTCTTCGCAATATATCGTTCAAAAAGGATTACCAGATATGAGATTGCTTCGGGAGGCAGGGCTGAGCCGCATTCATGTGGGGCTTGAAAGCGGTGACGATACGATCCTGAAAAGGGTAAAAAAGGAGAGAGACTGATAGAGGCGGTCAACCTGGCCCTGACCTGTGATTCAAGCCGTTTTCGTCCAGATTTTATCGGGACGCAATAAAACTCCTCACAGACTGTAATTGGTTATAATATCCTTATCAAGGTTAAAAATAAATTTCAGAATAAAGCCCAACAGTAACAGCTGCACAAATGTACGGACCGTGCCCACCAGAAGATCTCGCTCCAACTTAAGGGCATAGTACAGGGATATGATCCCGGCGGTAAAAACGAAGACAAGCCCGACATAGTCTTACTTAAACCCCTTATTATGCATCGCCGGTTGTTAATATTCCAGCTGTTTCAAATATTAGCCCAGCTGTTTTACTAGGTGCCCTTGACCTTTGAACGACACCCTTTGAAGCTTTTATGCACGTGCCGTAAATACATTCAAACCAATCTGCCGAGCAGACAGTCAATTGCATCTGTGCATAAATGCCACAAACATCCTATCCCCACCGCGCGCACCTTCCAGTAGGGAATCACCAGCAGTCCCCCGTAGGCGATCCCCGCCCAAAGCGTGTGGAGGGGGTGAAATCCGATGCCGCAACGGTCGGGATCAAAGATAGGGTCCGCCAGCAGATGATCCAGATCAATGACCATCGTGCCCAGCATAATGAGCCCAGCCTTCCACCAATTTTCCTTCCAAAACAGTTTTCCAAACACAAAAGGCACCAGCAGGTGAAATGAGTAGTGGATGATATGCCTATAGATGTCGCTGACAATTTCCATAAAACCAGTAATTCTTAACCTTGTTCGTATTGAATTTAAGCATACATCGAGTAATCACAACCATAAAGCACCGGTTTCTACGGAATTTTGGATGTAAATTGTCTGGAATAGAGCGAAACAGGCGACGTTTTCACCCTGACGATTTCTAAGATAGCCACTCAAAAGTAAAAATTTTGTAAACTAAATTGAATTTACTGCAAAACGCAGCTAATATGGCAAAACAATATTGATTACACGATCCGTCCCAAAGAAATTGTCCTCATCAAGACCGGCGCTGGTTTCTACTATGGCCAGGATTCCTGTGATAATATGAACGCAGGCATGACCAGGGATGCCACAACGTGGTTGGCTGATCAGGGAGTAAGGCTTGCGGGCATTGATGCCTGTTGCTGGGACAGACCCCCGAAACTGCAGATAGAATCAATCAAGAAAGGAGAGCGAAGGGGGAGATACATGGAAGGCCATCGGGCTGCCGGTGAGCGGGGGATGTGTATCCTGGAATGGTTAACAATTCTGGAGAAACTGCCCCACTTTGGTTTTACGGTATACGTATTCCCCGTCAAGATCGAGAAGGCCGGCGGTGGCTGGGTTCGGGTTGTCGCCTTTGTTGATTGAGATAAGCCACAGGATTGTGGGGAAGCCATTTTCGGCGACGGGTCATTTCAAGGTTGGATGTGTCGTTGATCCGGATAAAGAGGTCATTGAAAACATTATGAAATTTGGAAAAAGGGTGGCAGATTTAGCAAAAAAACAGTATCGTTGAATTGGTTTCCCCAACATTCGTTAGACCAACTCAGCCAAGGAGTATCAACACATGAAAATTGCCTTTCCAACGCAGGAGAACAACAGCATTGAAAGTCCGGTATACAGCCATTTCGGTTCGGCTCGCTTTTTCATCATCGTGGACGCCGAAACCGGTGAACAGGAAACTGTCGATAACCATGATCTCAACCATGCTCACGGAATGTGCCAACCTTTAGCCGCTCTAGGTGGCAAAACCGTAGATGCTGTTGTGGTGGGTGGTATTGGTGGCGGTGCCTTGAAAAAATTGACCGAAGAGGGTGTCAAAACCTATCGGGCGGTAGCGGGCACTGTTTCGGAAAACCTTTCGCTCATCAAAGATGGTAAACTCCCGGAGTTCACCCTGGAACACACTTGCAAAGGACACCAACACGGGATTGGCGAGTGTGCCCATTAATTTAAATTCGACCATACTAAGGAACTCCCTTCATAAGCCGCCGGCATCAATCAAGCATAGATCGAGCGGTCGATATCACGCGGTAACGGTGGAACCTTTTCAATTCTCCCCTCGCAAGGCGGGGTGGTTTATGAAGGGAGTTAGCAGCCTTTAACCGGTGTGATTCAACCAAACTCAACTTCTTTAAAACCGGCGTGATTCTTTCAAGTAACAAAAAAAGGCTTTTCAGAACCTGAAAGTAATGCTTCCCGTTCAAGTCTGGCCTACTCAAGGGTCATCTTCTTGTGCCAGGCGAAACGATCTTCGGCTCTTTCGAATTGTATTCTGAGGTGAAAGACAACAGCCGCTCTGCATTCCTTCAAAAATAAATTTAATAGTGGCTTTTTATAACACGCGAACACTGATTTTTTATCTATTAAGAGTAAAAAAAATGCATTACGGCTCGGCAGGAAAGAATTTGGAGATCAACTTGTCCACAGGAAAAAGTCGCAAGACCGAGATAGATACAACTGCCAGGGGAATGTATCTCGGCGGGCGAGGAACCAATACCAAATTATTCTGGGATCGGGTCCCGCCGGAGACAGATCCTTATTCCGCTGGCAATCTCATGGTATTCGGTGTCGGCATTCTTACCGGCACCCCCGCCCCGGGTGCAAATCGCACGATACTCACCACCCTTTCTCCCCAGACGAATCTTCAAACCTATTCCAGCCTGGGAGGCTTCTGGGGAGCTGAGTTAAAGCACGCCGGGTATGATAACCTTATCATCTCGGGGAAGTCTTTAAAACCGGTATACCTCTGGATTAACGGTGACAAGGCAGAAATCCGTGACGCCGGCCATCTCTGGAGGAAAGACGCCAGAGAAACCACAAAAATCATTCAAGACGAGCTGAAGCAGAACCGAGCTCAAGTTCTGAGTATCGGCCAGGCAGGGGAGAACCGGGTCCTTGCGGCAACAATCGAACATGGCTCCGGCACCGGTGCGAGTCGAGCCGGTGTGGGCGCCGTGATGGGAGACAAAAAACTAAAAGCCATTGCCGTCTACGGGACAAATGATATCCATATTGCCCGGCCAGTTGATTTTTATGAACTGTGTGAACATATCCTCAAAAAGACGGACGGAATAAGGGCGTATTTTGACAGAATGTCTTATGAATGCCACGAATGGTTCATGAACAACTGGGCCTGGGGCAATTTGGGCCCGAAGCGCCCGTTCGACAATGCCGGGAAGTATCATGAGAATTTTGTTAAGGAATTCAGTTCCCGAAGAGTAGGCTGTTACAATTGTGCCCTCGCCTGCAAGGTGAATATTAAACTGTCTGAAGACGAATATTGTTCGGTGAAATGCCAGTCATGGTTTGCGTTCATGTTTGCCGTGAAGACACGTGATCTTCTTTTTAATGCGAGATGTGTCAACCTGTGTGAAAAATTCGGATTAGACTCGGTTTCAACCGCATGCAACATTGCTTTTGCAATAGATCTTTTTGAAAGGGGCATTTTGACCAAAGCGGACACCCAGGGAGAAGATCTGGAATGGAAAAACCAGGATCTGGTGCTTGCGCTTATCGGCAAGATCGCCAGGAGAGAAGGAATCGGAGATATCTTGGCCGATGGGGTGTATGAAGCCGCCAGACAGATCGGAAGGAGAGCGCTGAAATACGCCTACCACATTAAGAAACTGGAAATGATCGCGTTTCAGCCTACCATTCCTTATCGCGCCCTTCGGACGGCTGTTACCGACAGGCTGGATATGACCAGAGCCGGAAGCAGTGCTGTAGAGGCTATGGAGAATACGCCTAAATGGAAGCAAGAATATGTAAAGGCAGGTTACTTCCACTATCCGAAAGAGTTTGAAAAGCCGTTCGTTGAAGCGTATGCGGGCCTGGGCCGCGACTATGAAAAGATGGTCCCGTTCACCTCCCGCGACGTGGACACGATCGCGATCGCGGATTCGACCGGCATCTGCGTCTTTTGGACGGGGTTCTATCTTTACCCTCCCATCAGCGTGGACGATCAGATCAATCTTGTGTCTTATGCCACCGGCATGGACCTTGATGAAGCCAAAACAATATTGATTGCTAAAAGAATAAATGCGCTTACCCGGGCCTACAATGTAAGAAGAGGCATCAACCGGAGAGCTGATATCAAGATCCCGGAGAGATTCTTTCTTGAAAGGCCGGCGCCACCGGAGGTCAAGCTTAACCACAAAAAGTTTAATAAAATGATTTCAAACTACTATAAACTAAGGGGCTGGAACTATAAAGGAATCCCGGCAAAGAAAGAATTGGAAAGGCTGGATCTCCATGATGTCTGGCAAGACCTTGAACAGCGTGGATACTATAAGCGATGAAAATATAGACAATAAGGATCGACAACCTGCATGGATAATGTGACCAATAGCCAGGCTAAAGCACCGCAGCTATGGCCTGGCTATTTTAACAATCCTGTTTCGGTCAATTAACAATCTTAAAATATTCGCGTTTCATCAAGCAAAATCTGCATTAATATCGGCTTTTCAAAACCTGAATATACCTTGCATCATCAATTATCCGGAAAATAATATTATCAGGTTTTGCAATGATGGTTTCGACTGTGGCGCCTTTTTCCTTAGCTCCTTCAAGCACCAAATTGAGAAGTTTTGCGGTATTTCCCTTTTCTCCGTGGGGGCTTCCCACAAGACTGATGATTTTCACTAATAAATCTCTCTATTACCATGGCTTCAGGATTCTGTTGGTATACAGGCTTGTATTGTATTGGTATGCTTAAATTTTTCAAGCCGCAGATACTTTACTTTCGGATAATGATTGTAGAGTCCGCGAATATTGATCATCGCATATTGCAATCCATTTTAGGGGAAATTTTTACAGATTAGTTTACTTATGTCCTCAATCAACTTAACCAACTGAAATTAAAACACAAATCAATGAGCGTCGTGAAAGTCAATAATAACAATATTAACAGAAAGTTACAATAGATTTTACAAAAGTGTAATTTTATTGAGGACATAATTTTAGTGGTATCCTCGTAGCTTTTCTTATCTGACTCAGACACAAACCAGCGTATTATAGGCTATCGAGCCAGTCCAACGTTTCTTTTTTATGCTCCCAATCAATCAACTCATCGATATTGGGATCATGTTCGAGTGTCGATTGACTATATTCGATAAATTTCTTCAGCACGTCTCTTTTGGTTCTTAAATCCATTTTCAGATATATCATAGTTGAATGAATACTTTCATGTCCCAGATGATTTTTCACATCCGACAGTGCTTTTCCGGATGCCAGC
>JARFPZ010000146.1 GCA_029288035.1 Desulfosarcina sp. | reverse complement strand
TGGATGGGATGCAGCCGGAGATGGCAAATCGATTTAACGTATTCGATGCGCCCTTTCACTTTCAAAAAATCAACCAGCTGGCAGCGGCTTACCAATCCGGCCGGCAGGACGATTTCTTCCGGATGTATCTGCTTGATGTTGCGCCGCAGTCCGACAAGCGGCCTTTTCCCGCCAGATTCTTAAAGTGGCCGAAGGCAATATCTCTATACAAAAGCCTTGGAAGTCGCTTTTATGTCCTGCTCATGTCCGGAGAAATCGTGATTTCGGTGATCTTTGTCGAGGCCCTCATTGTCGCAATTAGTCTACTCATCATCCCCCTGTTTCTGATTACGCGCGGGTCACCAAGACCGAATGTTTCTCAGGTCGTCTATTTTTGGGGGATAGGCGCTGGTTTTATGTTTGTTGAGCTTTATTTTATCAAATCGTTCATTCTCATAGTGGGTGATCCTGTTATCAGTTTTACCGCGGTGGTTTCAGCAATATTGATTTTTTCAAGTCTAGGTGGGTTATGGGCACAAAGCAAAAACAATCAGGATATCAAATTCGCCATGGCAGCGCTGATCGGTACGCTGATCCTGACGGTTGTAACCTTTGAACTATCGGTTGCTCATATCCTGAAGCTTTTCGTGACCCTGCGGTACGTCATTGCCATTCTTTTTTTGCTTCCCATTGGCTTTTTTATGGGACTGCCCTTCCCGCTTGGGATGCGCCAAATTTTGAACAGCCCGGTTCAAAGAGCATATGCCTGGTCGGTCAATGGTTGTGCCTCGGTGTTGAGCTCTATTATTGCCGCCCAAGTCGCAATCAGCTTCGGTATTCCTCTCATCGCGGCCGGCGCGGTGTTGACCTATTTATTGGCCTTTACAGTCATCGCAAAACGTGCTCGGGGTGGATCGAATGAATAAGGGTTCCACCCTCCATTATTCGGCATTCTTCACTCGCCATTGACTTCCTCATTTTCCCACAACTTCCGCCGCATCATTCGCCTGACAAATCCAAAAATCGTCAAAAGCGCCGCCAGGAAAAACAGGATGCCATAAAGATTGTCGGCAAGATAAACCAGCCAGCGGGGGGTGCTTTCAAGATGGGCCAGCCAATCATTTTCCAGTTCTTCGAAGGTAATACCAAGGCTTTTAATGACGGCGGCCTCCATGGACGCATCATTTTTCAGATGTCCCAACAAATCCAGAATTGCAGCTTTTCCGTGCTGTCTGTCAATGTAATTAACCACACTCTTACTTTGTTCATAGGCGAGCATCAGGGATGCGGTGTCCCGGGGAAATTTCACTGTCAGCTGTCTGAGATGCAGCAAACGATCGGCCAAAATGGCCGCACTAAGTCCGGATCCGCTTTTGTCTATGAATATTTCCCCAATTCCATCACTGGCCCACTGACAAATGCCCTCTTCAAACCATCTCGCAAGGCGGTCATGGCTGATATGGCGATGCAGTAAAAGATGACACAATTCATGCTTAAAGGTGATACGTAAGGAAAAAGGGTGCCGATTCATCCTGGAATAATCAATGAGGATCAAATTTTTTTCAGGAACCGCAAACGCGACAAAGAATTCGTTGCGGGATAATTTTCGGAAGGTCCGGGTATCCTTAACCAGCACCACCTGGGGCTTGATATCCAAACGCCAGCCAAATTTTTTTTCCAACGCTTGTTTAAGTTCCGGATAAAGGCGAAGGACTTCGCCGGCAGCGCCCTCCAGGGAAGGCTCAGAGACAACCGTCATATTACCATTTTGCAATACCAACGGTTGTGCCAGCACGGGATATTGCAAAAAGAAAATTGCAGTCAGACCGATGAGGTAACTGAAATCTCTTATCGATAAGGAATTTTTTGTCACAAATTGGACTCTATTACACTTAACGCTTGAATTCAAACGGTAATATTTGATATGAGTACCGATTCGGGATCGACCCAGGGTTATGGAAAAATGCTGAATCCGCTTCTACAACGTCATCCCGATTTGGTTCCAATGGCGTCAATGGCCATAATTTGGGATTTTAGAATGCGAATTCAAGTAGATTGCTATGCCGGATACCGCGGTGAAGAAACCCCCCGCCGCATCCGAATGGCCACCTATAAAATCGAGGTAAAAAAGGTACTGGATCGATGGCTGGCAACGGATCATCGCTATTTTAAGGTTATTGGCGATGATGACGCTACCTATATCATCCGCCACGATACAGTGAAATGGGAGTGGGAATTGGTGTTCTACCGTTCAGTAGAAGGCGTCATCGGTAGCGACAACGAATTTGGGGAAAGCTGATGGCTTGTCCCCGACACCTTTTCATTCATTTCTTATTTACGAAATGGTCATGCCCGGAAGAGGACCATAATGGTTTTCTTGATGGAATAGAAAATAAGATATGGGTTAAGGAGATAAAACATGAGCGAGGATAAAACGATTGAAATTTTAAAAAATGCCATATTGCTGGAAAAAAGGGGACAAGCCTTCTATTCAAAAATTGCGCGACAAACATCCGGCAAAGCCGTCAAAGCGTTTTTTGAATTAATGGCGGATGAGGAGGTCAAACATGTTGACATCCTGGCAGAACAATATAAAGCCTACCGGCAAAATGAGAAATTTAACCCGGGGGACTACCAGGAAAATCATGAGAACAGCATTTCTGCCAAAGTTCTGACGAAAGAATTAAAAGAAGAAATATCTGCGGCCGATTATGAAGCCGCAGCGATTTCAGCGGCGATAGCGATGGAGAAAAATGCGATACAGCTATATTCGGATAGGGCATCCGCTGCGGCGGATCCAAATGAAAAAGCGCTCTACAAATGGCTGGCCGAATGGGAACGGCAGCATTTGAATTTTCTTGCTGAAATTGATAAAGAGCTGACCGAAGAGGTCTGGTATGATAATAATTTCTGGCCGTTTTAGTCGGTTCCATCCAATGAACTTAATAACGATTCAATCGCACAGCGGCACCAGCATCACCGGACAAGGTGCATTCTCAAGAATGGTCATGCCCACATAATCGATCCGGCCCATACACATTTTTTCTTTGTGCGAATGACAGCCCAAAACCAGGAGGTCCGCTCGGATATCACGAGCCAGCTTGCACGCTTCCAAGGCAGGATCGGCAGGCCGGTATTTGAACCATATATTTTTATGGTTTCCCAATATCGGCTCAATTTCCGTTTTGTAGTGGCGTTCTGTTTCTTCCCTGAGTTTGACTAGTTTTGGATCGTTTTCGTCGGTTTCCTGCAACAGATAATCCAGGGCGTGAAAGATATGGAGTTCGGCGTCATTTTGGCGGGCCAACTCCAAACTTTTCTCAAGTGCAAACATGCTGGCGGGACCGAACTTCAATGCTACCAGGATTCGTTTGAACATTTTACCGCTCCTCCTTTTTTTTCAATAAACCTTAATTTTTTTTAAAGTTTAGCCAGTCTCGCCACCGCCTCCACATGATAGGTATGGGGAAACATATCCACCGGCTGTACCTCTTCGATGCGATAATTGTCCTGCATCATCTGGAGGTCTCTGGCCATGGTGGCCGGGTTACAGGAAACATAAATCATGCGGCCGACACCCAAATCAAGCATCTGCTTAACGGCATCTTTGTGCATACCGACTCTGGGCGGATCGATAATTACCACATCCGGTCGTTGCGTAATTTGTGACAGGCATTGACGAATATCACCCTTGATGAAGCGGCAATTTGATATATCATTTTTACGGCAATTCTTCACGGCGTCCGCCACGGCACTATCGACGATCTCGATGCCGGTAACGGCCTTGCAATGTTCAGACAGCAGAATGGGAATGGTTCCCGTGCCGCTGTAGAGATCCAAAACCGTTTCGGTACCGCTGAGCCCTGCATATTTCGCAACGATTTTGAAAAGTAGTTCCGCCCCCCGGGAATTGGTCTGGAAAAAAGAATTTGCTGATATTTCAAACTCAAACCCGTCAATTTTATCCGTGATGAAATCGGATCCCGCTAAGGTGTGCTCAAATTCACCGACAGCCACGCCGGCTTTGCGGGAAGTGATATTATTTATGACCGATACCACCTTGGGATAACGGTCCATTAAACGATCAGCCAGGGGTTGGACGGTCCGGCGGCTGTCTGCGGCCGTCACGATGTTAACCATCCATTGATCATGAGCCACCGAATGCCTTAGCACCAAAAATCGCCAGAAGCCGATATGACTGCGCAATCCGTAAACCGGTTTATGGGATGAACGAACAAACCTTCTGACTTCCGCCATCAATTGATTTCCCAGCGCCGGCTGCAGCAGACATTGCCGAATGTCAATAACTTTGTGAAACGTCCCGGGCACATGAAGCCCGAGAGCAAAGCCGTTATCGATATCGGTTCGTTCCAGTTCATGGGGCAAAAGCCAACGTCTGTCTGAACAGGAAAATTCCATTTTGTTGCGATAGCCGAACACCAGCTCGGAGGGGATGGTATCATGGACGACCGTTTCATTAAGGCGCCCGATGTGTTCAAGGGAATCCAGGACATGTTGCCTCTTGTAGATAAGCTGCTGCTCATATTTTAAAAATTGCCACTTGCAGCCCCCACAATAACCACTGTACTCACAGGGAGGGTTAATTCTGAAAGGCGATGATTGGATTCGTTCTACCACCCGGGCTTCGGCATAATTTTTTTTCTTCCTGAAGATGCGAAGGATAACACGGTCTCCGGGGACAGTCTGCTCGACGAACACGACCATCCCATCCAAACGAACCAGTCCTCTGCCGCCGAAAGCAACATCCGTAATTTCAACCTCCGCCTGCAGATCTTTTTTAATTTTCATAGTTCACCATTGCGACGGGTATTGCTTTTTGGATACGTTTGGTATCTAATTTCAGCGGTTCAGTTTTGATATCGCCCAAAGAAAGAAAAGGATTGCAAAACGCCAGAGCCGGCCAATGAGTATTGTTTATACGAAATCAGGAAAAAATCAAGGAAGGAAAACGAGGATGCCCAGCGAAATAGCAAACATTAAGGATATCAGCTTTTTTTCCGATGGGTTTGAATTGAAGGGTTCTTTGCACCTGCCATCGACCCATCGTCCACCGGTTGTGATCGGCTCCCATGGGTTGTACAGCAGCAGCAGTTCCCCGAAACAAATTGCACTGGCCGACCAATGCAATCGACTTGGTATTGCCTATTTCCGCTTCGATCACCGCGGTTGCGGCCATAGCGCAGGTAAGTTTGAGGAGGTAACTTCACTTGAGGCCCGTTGCAGGGACCTTATCGAAGCGGTGAGCGTCATCTCCGGCCGAACAGATATTGGTGATCGATTCGGACTGTTCGGTAGCAGCATGGGCGGTAGCGTTTGTCTCAGCGTTGCAAACGAACTTGGTGCCAAGACGCTGGTTACATTTGCCGCCCCCATTCGGAGCCGAACCCTGGATAAGGGACTCCCAATATCTAAAAATATAGATAGTCCGACAATTTTTTTAGATAACCGAAAGGGTCGTTTTGATATCACCAATCGGCTCCCGGAGATTTCCAGTATCCTTATATTTCACGGTGAGTCGGATGAGGTCGTTCCGGTTTCTCACGCCGAAGAAATTCATAAACTAGTGAAACCTCCCAAAAAATTAATAAAACAAAAGCAAGGCGATCACCCGATGAGCAATAAAGCCCACCAGAAAGTCTTCATTAGAGAAGCGTCGCTATGGTTTAGACAGGGGCTGTAAGTATAATACCATCGCGCCCCCACAAATCAGTTTATAATCGCATCATGTTTTGATGGCTTTCAACTCCCGATATGGCGAAAAACCACTACATAATGAAAAATTTTATTCTTGACAGCTACATATGGTTTTAATATTAGATACTGTTTATCTATCATTCCCTATTTTTGGAAAAAATTGAGTCTATTTATATTTTCTGAATTTGCGGATGATTTTCAATCATCATGACCAGTCGGAGGGGGGGCTCAACTGTCCTTAACCAACAAAAAAAGAAGGAAACATTCAGGGGGTAAACATGTCCATCCTCAATTTGCCTTTGATGTCACCGAAGGCGGGCTTGAGCAGACGGAATTTTATAGGCTTTGTGCTATGTGCAGGGATTTCAGGAATTTCCTCGAAATCTGCTTTTGCCGCCATTGAAGAACTTACGACCACGGAAAAGTTCCTTTTGCTATACAATCCCCATACAAAAGATAGTTTCAGCGGAGTTTACTGGCGGAATGGGAAATATGTCACGGATGCTCTGAAAAGTATAAATCATATTATGAGAGATTTTCGTACAGATGACATTAAACAGATTGATACTCATCTACTGGACCTGATTTATGGGATCTCAGTAAAACTCAAATCTGAAAAGCCTTTTTACGTAATTTCCGGATATCGCAGCCCAGAAACCAACGCCAAACTATGCAAGCGCGGCAAAGGCGCGGTAAAAAACAGTTATCACATCCAGGGAAAAGCCGTCGATATCCGTCTGCCCGGATACAAAACATCGGCCTTGCGACGGACGGCCTGCAAATTAAAGGGAGGCGGGGTCGGATATTATCCTCGTCAGAAATTTGTGCATATTGACGTGGGCCCCATCAGATATTGGAATGGATCCTAATTAACAATCATCACCTTTGCATCGTGACTTCACCATCAAAATAACAGCCAGGTGCCATCCGGATTTTGGCTGCTTTGAGATTGCCGATCAATCGCCCCCCGGACCTGAGTTCAACATACTCAGCCGACTCGATATTGCCATTGATTTCACCTTCAATGATTACCGTACGGGCATAGACATTGGCGATAATCTTCCCTTCATTTGCAATCCGGACAATTCCGCCGCAATCAATGTCTCCTTCTACGATTCCTGCAACCAGAATTTGGTCCCGGCAGGTAATCGTACCCGTGAATCGTGTATCGCTCGCGATTACGGTCCCGGATGATTCTATCGAGTCTGCCGACGTTTTATTGTCCAACTCAGTCGATGCTGTTTTTTGATGTTTAGAAATCATAATGCCAATATATTGTAGATATTCCGATACATCACTTAAAAGATCGTGTCAAGTATATCGCGATAAATACCCTTGACAACATCCGCCGAGTGTCTTACCAATTATCGCTCAGGAACATTGGTATCTCATGCTTACGCGCGAGCCGGTTTGCCTTTCATAAACAAAACTAAAATATCGAGGTTGGCTTGTGATTTAAAAAGCCGTCCTTTTTTAAGCGACAATCGTCTTGACAGATGGATTTTAATAATGCTATAAAATTCGTTTTGACAATTCTATTTGGACATTTTTTCTATTTATCATATCCAATCCTTGCTCCGGACGAATCCGGGGCTTAACAGCCGAAAGGAGGATAAATGCGTAGGTACGAAACATTTGTAATCATTGATCCTGAACTATCCCAGGATCAGCGTGAGCCGTTAATCGGCAGGGTCGAGGAACTAGTCAGCCAGATGGGAGGGTTCTTGGTCCTGATAGACGATTGGGGCGAAAGAAAACTTGCTTATGACATCAGGAAAAAAGGACGTGGCTACTACGTGCGATTTGACTATTGCGGACTGGCACCGCTAGTCAATGAAATCGAACGTTTCTTTCGTATAGACGATCGTGCACTTAAGTACATGACCGTTTTGTTGAACGGGGATGCCGACCTGGAAAAAATCAAAGCAGAAAAAGCGGCAAAGGAAGCGGCCGCAGCGGATACGGCGGCAGCGGAAACGGCGGCAGTCGAAGCGGACCTAGCGGGAAAGCCAAACGATCTTGACGATGCACCCCAGGAGGAACCGGAGAAAGAATTAGCGCCGGCAGAAGAAAAAGCCAAAATTGATGAAGATCTGCCCTCTCTCGAAACTGATGACGCTTCAGCAGAGAAAGCCCCAACATCAACAAAAGAGGAGGCATAAAAAATGGTCGCTCCTTCAAGAAACACTAGAAGAGATAACAGTCAGAGAAGAAAAAGAAGAGTATATCATCGCCGGAAAGTTTGCCGGTTTTGTGCAGATACCAGTCTTGAAATTAATTACAAAGATCCTAAGTCTCTGAGATATTTTATCACGGAGCGTGGCAAAATCATTCCCCGAAGATTGTCCGGATGTTGTGCAAAGCACCAGCGAACCCTTACCCACGAGATCAAACGGGCCCGAACGATTGCCTTTTTGCCCTATGTTGGTTCCATTGATCTGCGCTAAACGTTACATCAGGCTGGTAAAAAAGGGGAATTCCTTCAACCTCTCATCTCTATTGTAAGGGAAATGGTAAAGGATATCGTCAATGGTGTATTAATCACAAGCCTGATATTTTTTATGTCGGTTCTTATCCCGATTGTCGGGTTTGTGGGCGCCCTGTTTATTCCCTTGCCCGTTCTCTTCTATCGGTTAAAACTGGGCAGACATACAGGTGCGACGATTCCCATCATCTCAAGTGTAATTATGATTGCACTTATTGGGGATTTGTCTCTTGATGTCTTGTTCTTTGCCGGGCTGCTTTTAATAGGTTTTATTTTAGGCGAGACGATCGAGTTAAACCTATCGATCGAGAAAACGATGCTTTATGCCTGCGGCAGTGCATTGTTTTCGGGATTGGTGGCCCTATTTATTTTTAGCATGCTGTCCGGTGAGAGCATTTATATTATTGTCTCCGACTACGTTGCGAAAAATCTGGAGATCACCATGGTGTTATACCAGAAGATGGGGATGTCGGAAGAAAATATCCAGATGATTTCCGACTCGCTGGATAAAATCCATGCTGCCCTGGTGAGAATTATTCCTGCATTGGTATCTGTTTCAACCCTGTTTATTGCCTGGACCAGCATTCTGCTCGCCAAACCGGTGTTGATGCGACGTTCGCTTTTTTATCCGGATTTTGGGCCCTTGAACCTGTGGCAGGCGCCTGAATATCTGGTATGGGGTGTTATCGGCTGTGGCCTGACATTGTTCTTTCCCAACGAAGCTATCAAGATTATAGGTTTAAACGGTCTGTTGATTTTGATGTCCGTCTATTTTTTCCAGGGTATTGCAATCGTATCGTATTATTTCAATAAAAAAAATTTCCCCCGGATGATTCGAATTTTTCTTTACACGCTTGTGGCCGTTCAGCAGCTGGTATTGCTGGCGGTGATCGGGCTTGGTTTTTTTGACATGTGGTTTAATTTTCGGAAATTGGCCAAACAAACAGGATAGATATAGTGACGGAGGCTCTGATGATCAAAGTAATTTTAAAAGAAACAATTAACTCCCTGGGAATTATCGGCAGTGAAGTTCGGGTGGCTGACGGCTACGCTCGAAATTACCTGCTCCCCCAGGAAAAGGCCGTCTTGGCCACCCCGCAAAATCGTCGTAAAATGGAAAACGAGCGGGCCAAATTTGAAATCCAGATTGCCAAAGAACGTACCTTGGCCGAAGAAATGGCTCAAAAACTCGAAGATGTTGTCTGTCAAGTTTCCGCCAAAGTCAGCGAGGAAGATCGTCTATATGGATCGGTTACGGCCAGAGATATTATTGATGCTCTGGCTGCGCAGGATATCGTGGTTGAAAAAAGAATGATACTTCTCAAGGAACCGATTAAAACCGTTGGCAGTTTCAGGGTACCCATTCGGGTGTACAATGAAGTTGAACCCGAAATAACGGTCGAAGTATTGCCTGAGTAAATCGGTATTTCGGAATTTCGTTCAATTGAAACCGTCGACTGTTAAGTGCTTCACATGCCCGTACATCAAACGAAACAGCAAAAAGATCTCACCCAGTACGCGCTTCCACCGCAAAATATCGACGCGGAGGAGTCTATCATCAGTGCCATTTTGATCGACAACACTACCCTGTTGGACGTTATCGAAATACTTTCCCCGCAAGATTTTTACCGCACAGCCCATCAAATAATCTATACCGCCGTAATCGAGTTGTTTGATAAAGCGGAACCAATCGACCTTGTCACCCTTGCCAATAAATTAAAAGAAAAAGGGCATCTGGAAGAAATCGGAGGCGCCAGCTATCTTGCCAGGCTAGTGGATGCAGTTCCCCTTGCGGTCAATGCAGAGCATTATGCCAGGATTGTCCACGACAAAGCGTCGTTGCGACGACTGATCGAAAAGGCAAATGCCATCGTAAAACGATGTTTTGAAGACCGGGGAAATACCGACGATGTCATCGACTTTGCGGAAACGGCCATTTTTGAAATCTCCGAAAAAAAAGCTCGGCAAGCCTTTTACCCCCTGAGTAAAATCATTCTCGGCAATATTGAAACCTTGGAGGAAAAGCAGGGCAATCGAAGCTTGGTAACCGGTATTCCCACGGGTTTCAATCAGCTAGACACGCTAACCTCGGGACTACAAAATTCCGACCTCATTATTCTTGCCGCTCGACCCAGTATGGGAAAAACCGCACTGGCACTGAACATTGCCCGAAACGCGGCCATAGAAGCCAATATACCGGTGGCCATATTCTCTTTAGAAATGTCTAAAGAACAGCTGTCGATGCGGATGCTATGCGCAGAAGCTCGTATCGACTCCACCCGTTTAAGAGGCGGTTTTTTTAGTATGGAGGATTGGCATCGGCTAACCGACGCTGCCGACATATTGTCTGCAGCTCCCATCTACATCGACGACTCCCCAAGCATGACGGCCATGGAAATCCGTGCCAAAGCCCGGCGTCTAAAAATGGACAAAAATCTAGGATTGGTCATCATCGACTATTTGCAGCTGATGCAGGGACGTGTCGGTGCCGAACGGCGAGATCTTGAAATTTCTGAGATATCCAGGGCCCTGAAAGCACTCGCAAAGGAGCTGGAACTGCCGGTAATGGCATTGTCACAGCTCAATCGAATGCTCGAACAGCGCACCGACAAAAGACCCCGACTTTCAGATTTAAGGGAATCCGGCGCCTTGGAACAGGATGCGGACGTGGTTGCCTTCATATATCGGGACGACGTCTACAATAAAGAAGAAGATAACCCGAGTCGGGGGACCGCCGAAATCCTGCTGGCCAAACAGCGCAATGGCCCGACGGGCGATGTGTTTTTAACTTTTTTGAATTCCTACACTCGATTTGAAAATCCGGCCTCTGACGAAGTGACGGCCGGCAACTGAAAACATGAACTGAATCCAAGTTCTCCTTCTTGAAAAAAGCATACGGAAATACAGCTGGTCTAAAAGCAAATCAAATCAAAAGGCTTGGAAATTTTTACCGCCGTCGTATCCCACCGGAATTTTTACTTACACGTGAACTGGCCCGCGAAATTTGCCGACTCTCGCGGGAAATTCGTCGCCAGATCGGCATTCTGGTAAACCGTCGCGGTAAAGTCTGCTGTGTGATCGTAGGAGACAACAAGAAAATCGTCATTCCTCATATGGGTGAATATCGAGCCGCCCCGGGCCGCTTAAAAGGTCTGCGTTGCATCCATACCCATCTGACCCCTGAAACCCTGTCCGAAGATGATCTGACCGATCTGGCATTGCTGCGGCTGGATATGATGGCAGTTATTTCAAGCAATCCTGAAGGGCTGCCCCAGAAAATTCATGTCGCCCACATCATGCCCAGGGAATCCCGTAAAAAACCATATCAATTGTTGCCGCCTTTGAATCCGGGCAATCTGGACATCGACTGCCTGAACCGCATTCAGGCACTGGAAGACGAACTTGCCCGGGTCAATTCCGGATATGAGGCCGCTTCGGACACTGAGAGGGTTCTTCTGGTCAGCGCATCGTCCGCAACAAAACGTCAGGCCAAAGAATCATTGGCGGAACTGCGGGATCTTGCCCGATCCAGTGGTTTGGAGATTGCCGGAACCGTCACCCAGCAGCGCAAAAAATCGGATTCCCGTCTGTTGATTGGACCCGGCAAGCTTCAAGATCTGGCTATTTCGGCCCTTCAAGAGGCTGCAACGGTCATTATCTTTGATCAGGAATTGAATCCTTCCCAGATAAAATCGATTACTGATACGATAGAATTAAAAGTAATCGATCGCACTCAGCTGATATTGGATATCTTTGCCCAACGCGCCCAAACCCGGGAAGGCAAGCTGCAGGTTGAGCTGGCCCAGTTAAAGTATTTGCTGCCTCGTCTCGTGGTGAAAAACACAGCCATGTCTCGCTTAACCGGTGGTATCGGCGGACGCGGTCCCGGCGAGACAAAGCTGGAAATCAATCGGCGCAGAGCCCGTGAGAGAATTGCGGGCTTGGAAAAAGCCTTATCTTTGGTCACAAAGCACCGGCAGCAACAAAAGGCCAAACGTCACAAAAAAGAGCTGCGGGTTATTTCCATCATTGGATATACCAACGCAGGCAAGTCGACATTACTCAATACCCTGACCAAAAGCAAGGTGACGGCCGAAAGCCGGCTTTTTGCCACGCTGGATCCGGCCAGCCGGCGGCTGCGATTTCCCAGAGATATTGAAGTTATCATCACCGACACGGTCGGATTCATAAAAGACCTGCCCCATGACCTTATGGTGGCTTTTCGTGCGACCCTGGAAGAGCTCGAAGATGCCGACTTGTTATTGCATATCATCGATATAAGTAATCCCCGGTATGAGGAACAAATTAAATCCGTCGAAAAAATTCTGGCCGACCTTAATTTGCAAAATACGCCCACCATTCGGGCGTTAAACAAAATAGATCGAGTCAGTCCACAGACTTGTACCCGCCTCAGCCGAAAGCTCAAGGGCATTGCCATATCGGCTCGCTCGAAAGCAACGCTGCTACCCCTGATTGTTGAAATGGAAAAAATAGTTGAAAGAAAGGTTACCGATTATGGATCTCGAAACATTCAAACAAACGGCAATTGAAGCAGCTCGTAAAAGTGCAGATATACTACGATCACGATTCGGCCAGATATCCCGGATCCGGAAAAAAGCGGCTGCCGAAATTGTTACCGAAGCCGATACCGAATCTGAAAAAGCGATCGTATCCACCATTCAGGATAGATTCCCCAGCCATGCCATTCTGGGCGAAGAGTATGGATTGATCTCAGGGACATCCGAATATAAGTGGATCGTTGACCCATTGGATGGTACGGTAAATTTTGCGCATCAGATTCCCATTTTTTCCATATCGATTGCCCTGGCAGTTCGGGACACCGTTGTTCTCGGTATCATATTGGATCCGGTAAACGATGAGCTCTATACTGCCGTCAGCGGACAGGGGGCTCAATGCAACGGTGAACCGATTCGGGTGTCCTCAACCCGGACCATCGCCGATAGCTTGCTGGTTACAGGTTTTCCTTATGATGTCCAGGATATCTTCGAGTCGGTGATGGTCCGTTACGCCAGTTGCCTAAAAGCAACGCAGGGGATGCGCAGACTCGGTTCCGCTGCGCTTGACCTGTGCTATGTAGCCTGCGGCCGTTTCGAGGGATTCTGGGAACAACGCCTTAAACCGTGGGACTCTGCCGCCGGCGCTCTGATGGTTGCTGAAGCAGGTGGGCGGGTAACGACGTTTGCGGATCTCCCTTACACGGTGGAGCAGCCGGAGATTCTGGCCACCAACGGACTGATTCATAACGTCATGCTTAGGTTATTGGAGTTGTAGGGGGGTAGGAATGACGAATGAAGAATTGACGAACCTTGGAATGAAGAATTAAGGAATTCTGTCGATTTTATGCAATACGGTTATGTAATATCAAATGATAGAGCGAAACGACTTCCACCATTTGTCATTCGACATTCGTCAATCGTCATTTCTAGAATTTTCCGGATTCCAGCTTTTGGCGAAAAAAGCCAACCTGCTTTTTTATCGAGCTGTTTTGTTTGATTCCTCGCTCGATACAATTAATAGAGTGCAGAACGGTGGCATGGTAGCGGTTAAATGATTTCCCGATGGTCTGCAAGGGTGAATCCGTATAGTTACGTGCCAGGTACATGGCCATTTGTCTGGGCCTAACAAGAGTTTGTTTACGGGAACGTGACATAACATCTTTAATAGAAACATCAAAATATGTGCACACGAGCTTCTTGATCGCTTCGATGGTGATTCGCTTACGATCTCTAACAATGTTTTTAACGACACTTTCAGCCAGGTTGAGGTTGATGGGCATTCCCAGAAGCGATGACTTGGCGGCAACTCCGTTGAGTCCACTTTCAAGCTGGCGGACATCATCGGTGAGTTCTGCGGCCAAATAATCCAGGATATCTTCAGGAAAATGATAGCTGTTCAGCCGCGCTTTTCTCTGCAATATTCTCACCCGGGTTCTAAAACTGGGCGGATCTATGGTTGAAATAAGTCCACATGACAAACGTGATCTCAATTTGTCATTGAGCTTGGGAATATCGGCCGGTAAATAGCAGCTGGAACAGATGATGCGCTTGCCGGATTCGAAAAGTGAATCAAGCGTCAATGCCAGTTCTATCTGGGTACGCTCTTTACCACTGAGATGATGAACATCTTCCAGTAGCAGCACATCGCACTGGCTGCGATATTTGGCCTTGAATTTGTCTATGGCATCATGCCGATAAGCTTGAACCATTTCATTGCTGAAATCTTCAGCGGTGATATAGTAAACCCGATCATTGGGGCTGGTCGATAAAATATAATTGCCGATCGCCTGGGAGAGGTGGCTTTTCCCCAGGCCGGTCTTTGATAGTAAGTATAATCCATTGCGCTGGGATTCTTTACGAGACGCCAATGCAAAGGATGCTGAGTAGGCAAAATCGTTGTTACCACCGACAACAAAGCTATCGAAGGTGAAATCCTTTCGAAATAAACGCCCGTTTCGAGGACGTAATTTTTCGATAGGTAATGGTAGCTGGAATTGATAGTCAGTTTTATTTTTTGGACGGCCGTTCTTGTTAGAAATTATAAATGATATCTGACAATCTTGCCCGACTGCGCGCTGTAAGGCTTTTATTATCATCGCGCCGTATAGGCCCTCAACCCGCTTTTTCGAGAAGAAGTTTGGACAAGAGGCAACCCAGTTGCTTTCGTCGATTTGAGTTACCTTCAACGGCTCTATCCACATATTAAAACTGTGAGAAGGGACGCGTTGCTTAAGAGTTGATTTTACACTTTTCCAGACAGTTTCCATAAAGTATAATATTCAGAATTTGCTATCGATAAAAAGACCATTCAGGATAAATTTAAATTTTCGGAAATCAGAAATTTACTTAATCGTAGGCATCTTCTTGATATCTCGCAGAGCGCACAGAGTTTTATTACTTATCTCTGCGTTGTTCGGTGGGCTCTGCGAGAGATTTAATGGCCCAAGTTATGACCATGCCCGACACTATGAACACGTCGAATTTAAGTGACCAATTGGCAAAAACTATTGCAGTTATAGGGCTGGGAAGGTTTACGTTAGATTAAGCACACATCTGATGTAACTAAACAATTTTTTATGGTATCCCGCCGAGAGTGTCAAACCTGAAAAACCCGATTTTGAGGATCATACCAAGAGCATTTTAAACAATTTATATCTACTTGTAATTATATAAATTTTTAATCTCTCAGAGACAACTATGCTTAATTACAAACTTTTTGTATCAGAAGATTTTATTAAACATTTTAAGCAGATCCACCATTCCGCGCGAGTTGTTAACATTCAGAACATCTTACCAAAACTTGGATTATCTTCCATTCTCTTTAATTTTTAAATAATTGATAAAAAAGTAAAGATATGAGTTCCGAAAAAATTAATATACAGGGCGCCCGGCAACACAATCTAAAAAACATTGATGTAGAATTGCCACGCAATAGACTGGTTGTCATCACCGGGTTGTCCGGATCGGGAAAATCCACCCTGGCGTTTGACACCCTTTATGCCGAGGGTCAACGCCGGTATGTGGAATCGCTTTCCACCTACGCCCGACAATTTCTGGAACGGACGGACAAGCCCGACGTAGATCTGATCGAGGGGCTTTCGCCCGCTATTGCAATCGAGCAAAAAACATCGAGCCACAATCCGCGCTCCACGGTCGGTACGGTAACAGAAATATATGACTACCTGCGCCTGCTTCTGGCGAGGGTCGGCATCCCCCATTGCTACCGGTGCGGCCGACCCATTACGTCGCAATCCATTGATCAAATCGTGGACAGCGTCATGTCTCTGGCCGACGATACCCGCGTGATGATTCTGGCGCCCCTGGTCAGTGGTCAAAAGGGAAGCCATGAGAAGCTTTTCAGAAAGCTGAAAAAAGAAGGGTTTGCCCGGGTCCGCGTGGCAGGTAAGATTCTTGAAATTGAAGAGGTCGGCAACCTCGCTAAGACTAAAAAACATGACATCGATGTTGTGGTGGACCGTTTGATCGTAAAAGCAAACATCCGAAAACGGCTTGCAGATTCACTGGAGCTGGCACTGGCCCAATCGGGCGGAATCGCCTCGGTGTACATACCGGGTAAGGAAACAATTCTATTTAGCGAAAAATCAGCCTGTATAAATTGCGATATCAGTTATCCTGAATTTACACCGGCCAGTTTCTCTTTCAACTCTCCCCAGGGAGCATGCAGAATCTGCGATGGCCTGGGAACGACCACCGAGCTTGCGCCGGAACTGATAGTTCCGAATCCTAAACTCTCCTTGCGGGAGGGTGCTGTTAGTGTCTGGGCCAAAAGAAACAGCATGCATTTTATTGAATTTCTCGATGCGCTGACCAAGCATTACGGTACCGATATTTATACGCCATTTGAAGAACTTTCAACCGCATTTCAACGGGTCCTTCTATACGGTTCGGGTGCTGAGATGGTTAACTTCTATTTTGAACGCAACCATCGTCGCTATACCTACCGAAAGCCGTTTGAAGGCGTCATCCCAAATCTGAAGCGACGCTACCGTGAAACAGATTCAAATTATATTCGACAAGAGATTAAGCAATACATGAACTTTCGCCCTTGCTCGGAATGCAACGGCACAAAATTAAACCGTGCCAGTCGATCCGTAAAAATAGGCGACCTGAATATATCCGAGATCACAGCCTTATCAGTGGCCAAAATCAGGGATTTTTTTCTAAATCTGAAACTGGAGAGCAAGCAACAGATCATTGCCCGTAGGATCCTCAGAGAAATCGTTGAACGACTCGGTTTTCTGCAGAGTGTCGGTCTGTCTTACCTGACCCTGGATCGATCCGCGCAATCGCTGTCTGGTGGTGAGAGCCAGCGCATACGCCTGGCAACCCAGATTGGTTCCAAATTAACCGGTGTGCTTTACGTGCTCGACGAACCCAGCATCGGTCTTCATCAAAAAGACAATCAGAAATTGCTAAAAACACTTTTAACAATGCGCGATCTCGGCAATACGGTTCTGGTAGTTGAACACGATGAAGAGACCATTCGCAGCGCTGACTACGTTATCGACATGGGACCTGGCGCGGGGGTCAATGGTGGCCGTGTCGTTTTTGCCGGTACACCTGAAAAATTGCTGACCCATCAATCTTCCCTGACGGGTCGGTATCTATCCGGCCGCAAATCGATCCCGATTCCTTCCCGCCGACGGGTCAACCACACACCGCAACTCATTGTGGAGGGTGCCACCCATAACAATTTAAAAAATATCAACGTTGCCTTTCCGTTGGGCTGCTTTATCTGCATAACCGGCGTATCTGGATCGGGCAAATCCTCTCTCCTCATTGAAACGCTGTATCCCGCCCTGGTTCAGAAACTCCGCCATACCAGAATCTCGGCCGGTGCCCACCACCGTGTTTTGGGAATGGAGTACGTTGACAAGGTCATCAACATCGACCAATCACCGATTGGCAGAACGCCACGCTCCAACCCCGGAACGTATACCGGTCTATTTTCAAACATCAGAGATCTTTTTTCCCGCACCCCGGAAGCACGCATGCGGGGGTATAAACCCGGTCGTTTCAGTTTCAATGTCAAAGGCGGTCGCTGTGAAGCCTGCCGGGGCGACGGCATTATTAAAATCGAAATGCACTTTTTACCGGATGTTTACGTGGCCTGCGATGTTTGCAGTGGCAATCGCTATAACCGGGAGACCCTTGAGATTCGATACAAAGGCAAAAACATCAAGGAAATTCTCGAAATGACTGTAAACCAGGCCACAGCTTTTTTCTCGCGGATCACAAAAATAAGGCAGAAGCTGCAGACATTGGTGGATGTGGGATTGGGATATATTCAAGTCGGTCAGCCGGCGACGACATTGTCCGGCGGTGAAGCCCAGAGGGTGAAGCTCTCACGGGAACTTAGCAAAAAAGGAAGCGGTAAAACCATATACATTCTCGATGAACCGACCACCGGCCTTCATGTCGATGATATCCGCAAGCTTCTTGAAGTACTCAATCAGCTGGTGGAAACAGGCAACACCGTCATTGTCATCGAGCACAACATGGACGTCATCAAGACCGCTGATCACATCATCGACCTGGGCCCTGAAGGGGGTGACGAGGGCGGTTATGTCATCGGCTGTGGCAGTCCCGAGGAGATTACGGCAATTAGAAATTCCTATACGGGAGAATATTTGGCAAGAATTCTGGACCGAAGCAATTTTGGCTGAGAGCTAAAATTTTGATCGTTAGATATCTATTGTGATATATATATCTATCCTTCATTCCACTATCAATGGCGATACCACTATATATTGGGGTGGCTCACTTGCCGAAAAAATGATAAGCAGTATAAATAGAAAACCTTCTTGCTGGCGTTATCGTTAAGATCAGAATTTTCCATTAAGAAGTCAGCCACCCCGCTAGCATCCAACACCCAAAGCATAAAGTCACAAAAGTTTGATGTTTGATGTTATGAGCGAGAATAACTTGGTTCTAAAAGGAGGTCATTATGTCTTCATCTGACAACGTCTCTGTTGCCCGCACCTTTCACGAAGCGTGGGCTGAGCGCAATCCGGATAGAGGGGCGGCCGTGATTGCAGATGATTGTATGTTTGTTGATGTTCCAAGGGGTAAAATTCAACACGGACCAGAAGGTTATCGCCATGATTATGAGAGATGGCGAACTGCCTTTCCAGATGGGACAGTTAAGATCACTAATTTAATTGCTGAAGGCGATTGGGTCGTTGTTGAGTTTACCAATAGCGGCACAAATACTGGACCGTTACGAACCGCCATAGGTGATTTCCCCCCTACCAAC
>JARFPZ010000135.1 GCA_029288035.1 Desulfosarcina sp. | reverse complement strand
TTCACCTCGATGATTGCCGTCATGGTGATGGCCATGAATCCATCACGGGCGATACCTGCTAGCAAAACCGCTGCCGAGATCATGACGCCACCGGCAAATCCGAGAAGGCCGATTCCGATGGCAATAAGCAAGGCCGCCGCCATCAGCACACCGCGGCGGCTTCCAACACGGTCGGAAAACAGGGCAATGGGAATTGCACAGAGCATGCTCGCTGCGTGAAAGGATGCCAGGGTGCCATCGGCCATTGCCGGCTGCCAACCCAGGTCGCGCAGGTAGAGCGGCAGGAAACCCAACATCCCGTTGACCCCTCCGGACACTGCCGCTGTTGCGATGCAGAGCACCCAAACATTGCGTAATCGTATCACGTGTCCAAGGGCTTCCCGAAAGGCGAGCCTTTGATTTCTTTGCTGGTATTTATCCTTTGCTTTTTCTTGTGACAGCCACCAAAACGCGGCAAACACCATCGCTACGGCACCATACACATATATCACATTCCGCCAGCCGCCAAACAGCGGAGAAAAGACGGTTGCTGCCAAAATCGACCCTAAGAGAAATCCCAGCGCCATCCCAACCGACACAACGCCATTGGCCATGCCGAGTTGTTCTTTGGCAAACCAGATACCACAGGTCTTGTGGACGTTCATCGGGACCGACCATTGCGCAAAGCCGGTAATGAGCATGGTAAAGGCCAACATCGCAAAACCGTTCGAGAGACCCCGTGCCGCACCGGCGATCCCTATAAACAGACACGCAATGGCAAGTGTCCGTCTCGGTCCAAACCGATCACCGAGTGGACCGCCGATGAGACCCATCAAAATGCCCATGACAGAACCGGCACCCCATATCCAGCCGATCTGTACCAGGCTCAAGCTCAGATCTGCGGAAATTTCATCAAACAAAACCGGCATCGACATCTGCGGAATCGCCACCACAAACGTGAAGGTGAAGGTTGCCAGTGCGAGAACCAGCCACTTGTAACCGTCTGGCTGAACATACGCTGAGGGTTCGGTCATAAGAATCTATTTCCTTGCTGAAAAGCTGATTCTCTGAACCAAGATTTGCTGCTGCTCTGCAATCTCGATAGTTCCGGAAGAGTGTCGGCTCCAAAGGATGTTGCCAATTAATTCCAAAAGATGGATAAATTGTAAATTTCCAATTGAAAACAACCCGGCACTTCATGTATACAGACACCACACCCTATAAGAACTGTTATTTTTATACAACCGAAAGGAGGCGAAGCGTGGCGAATTTTTTGTTTGTATTAAGTAAAGATGATAATCAAGCAGTAACCCGGTGTTTTCAATTTGCCCAGATTGCACATTCAAAAGGACATCAGGTGGACATTTTTTTCATTGAAGACGGTGTCATGTGGGCGGATTCCACACGGGATTGGACCGAAAATACAACGACCGGCGATTGCCCCAATGATTATTTGCCATATCTGGTTGAAAACGAAATTCCCATTGGCGTCTGAATTCCCTGTGCCAACGCTCGTCAGGTTGACGAGACAAAATTTTTCGCCAATATGTCCATGGATACGGGAGGTACGATGATTGACCTGGCTGCCGAAGCCAAGGTTTTTAACTTTTAAAAGCGTCTAAAGCAGTTTGATGACAACTAATGTAATGTCATCTTCCTGGGCGGCCTTTTGGCGGTAATCTTGGAGGGACTCAATGATGGCCTTATTGATCGATGCGGACGATTGGTCGGCGTGTTTGCGGATGATTTCCTGCAGTCGACGCTGCCCGAACATATCGCCCGCCTCGTTGTGGGTTTCATGGATACCATCGGTCCCGATTAAAATAATATCACCGGAGTTCCAACCCGTCTGCGAAAAGGCCTCATAGCGATATTCTTCGTCTATCCCCAATGCCATTCCCCGGCCGTTTAGCTCGCTGAATTTCATAGCTTCACAGTTGAAGAACAGGGCCGGTTCGTGACCGGCTCGAACCCACAAAAGGGTCTTGTCGGCTGGATTCACTTCCAGAAAAAACACGCTCATAAACCGGCTGGTTTGAGAACTGTCGCGTGTGGCATAGGTATTGACATCGGTGAGTAGTTGAATCGGATCCTGATATTGACGAACTGCGAAATGCAGGAAGGCCCGAACCGTGGTCATGTGCATGGCAGCACCGACGCCGTGGCCGGAAGCGTCAGCGACGACAATTCCCCAGCGATTGTCCGGTAACCGGAAATAATCGTAATAGTCACCGCCGACTTTATCGCAATAGATGCTGGTCCCGGAAATATCCAATCCCGGAACCTTGGGAGCCTGCTGCGGTAGGAGATTTTGCTGAACCTCTTCTGCCAGCGTGAGGCCACTGAGCAGCCGCAGACGGTGTCGCAGCCCGTCAATCATGTTATTGGTGTGGCCGGCAATGACGCCAAATTCATCCTTGGTTGCGACCGGCACATTATGGGAAAGGTCACCGTGGCTGATGCGTTCGAGGACATCGGTCTGAGTGTTGAAAAGCAGCTTCAGGTTGTGCGAAAATGCGATGATAAGGTTGATCACCAAAACCGCTAAAACCGTCATAATAAAGAACACTTCAGCCGCGACCGACATCTGAGCATCCAGGATGGCGCCCACATCTTGTTCGAGTTTGGACAACCAAACAATATCGCGGGCAAAGACCATGGACATCACGGTCGATACGACCACAGTGGTGACCAGTGCTATAAAAGAAAATTTGCGGGTAATGGAAAAGAGACGTTTTGGCGGGGACAGCCGGTCATTTTGAGCGATGGCCTCCCGGATCAGCTTCCTTTCTCTCATTAAGGCCGAATCCAGTCCGATGAAAAACCCGGCGACCGCACATCCGATCATCAGGGAACCGGCGCTGGATAAGGTAAATCCGAAGGTAATTCTGTTATAGGCCGCGGCGAGCAAGCCGGCTGCAAGGCACACCGCGAGATCGAGGATAAAAGCCCGTTTTGGCTGAAGTATCGTAGAAGCAGCCCTAACAAAACGACGTTCCGCAGGCACCCGAAAGACCAAAACGATCAGAAACGAAATCAAAATTATTGCCCCCAAGGTCACGGGGGGCAGGGTTTCCAAAAACGGTCAGACCTGCCCTCCGTATATTGTCAGGGCAATGACAGCGAATGCATACTGTAATATGAGCCGCATGAGAATACCGGTTTCAATTTTTAGGGTTATCGTAGAATCGGAACGTGAATTGACAGATCATAAAAACGTATCGATATATATTCCTACTGGTCACAAACATGACGACTTGAAAGATCTTTTTCAAGATCCATCATAGGGATCTTTGGCATCATTCCTTGCATCATTTCGCTACTTACCATCTCGGTACACTTTTTCGCTGATTGAATCGTGGGATCCTTGGCCATTTCTTTTCCGAATGAAATCGCTGTTTCCTGGGCTTCGTCGCGCTTTCCCTTCGCACACAAGGATTCTACTTTCGTCCGCATCTGAGTTGACCGTTGATCAAGCGCATCCAATTTAGCTTGATCAATCTTTTCCAAGCAAGACTGCATCTTCTGCATCTGTTGCATCATCTTTTGCATGTCTTCTTGGCTCATATTTTGATAGTTCTGTGCGACCGTTACCATCGGTATTAGCAGTAAAATAATAATGGTGGATATTTTCATATTTTATTCTCTTTCATTGCACGTGTTAGAGCCGTTGTCGGATTCCTCCTTCAGTTGCCGCAATGTTTCTTCAAGAAACGATAAACATCCGGATAACCAAAGCGGGTATTTCTGTCAAGATTAATTTTATTCGATACCGTTCTCTATCAGTTTTTCTATACGTTGTAAATTGCCATCACCTGTCGACAAAGATCGTGAAACTGCTTCGGGTAGAGTGACTGAGCGCCATCGCTCAACGCTTCTTCAGGTGTATGATGAACTTCTACCATCACTCCTTGGGCGCCGACGGCCGCTGCCGCCCGACTCAATGGAATGACCTGATCGCGCCGCCCGGCGGCATGGCTGGGATCGATGACAATCGGCAAATGACTCTCCTTGCGTATCACGGGTACTGCAGACAGGTCCAGCGTGTTGCGGCTGTGGTGGGCAAATGTGCGAACACCGCGTTCGCAAAGAATAACCTGGCTATTCCCTCCCTCCAAAATATATTCGGCGGCCATCAGCCACTCATCGATGGTGGCCGCCATTCCCCTTTTGAGGAAAATGGGTTTTCGGGCCCGACCGGCCCGACGCAGCAATGAAAAATTTTGCATGTTGCGGGTGCCGATTTGAATCACGTCAGCATATTCTTCCACTAGGTCGAAAGTGGGATCGTCCATTACCTCCGTAACCACCGGAAGTCCGGTCTCTTCACGGACACGTGCTAAAATTTTTAATCCATCTTCTCCAAGTCCTTGGAAAGAATATGGTGATGTGCGGGGCTTGAATGCGCCGCCCCGGAAAAGTGTGGCGCCACTCTCTTTGACCAGCGCCGCAATGGTCAGCGCCTGCCGTTCGCTTTCCACGGCACAAGGCCCGGCCACGATCGCGAAGTGACCGTTGCCGATTGTCACATTCCCGACTTTCACCAACGTATCTTCACTTTGGAACTCGCGGCTGACAAGCTTGTATGGCCGGGTAACAGGGACAACATCTTTAACCCCCGGGTATCCAATGAACAGAGAGGTATCCACCGCCCCCTTATTGTAAAGAACGCCGATGGAAACTCGGTCGCCTCCCGGTATCGGGCGGGCGGTGTACCCCTTGGCTTCAACAGCGGTGACGACGACCTTGATTTCACTTTCGGTTGCCTTTTTGTCCATTACGATTAGCATGGTTCATACTCCTTATTTGATCGTTAGTTGCTTAGAAATATATTTGTGCATTTTGTGAAATAATTTTTCATACGCAAAAGGGCCGGGGGTTCGTTCCCCGGCCCTTTTAAAAGGAAAAACCGCGGAAACTTTCAGGCTGTCCGCGGTTTGTTATCTATCTTTTTATTGTTTTGGCTTAAATTCTGCCGCCGGCAAGCCCATGGGAATTGGCCCACCACCACCAGCAGGTAGAATCCGTTTTGGTTTGATTTATGGTCACAATGATGCTTCGCATGATCTCTCCAAAAAACTCGGTCAATGCTAACGGATTTGGGCACAGATTGTCAAGCGTTATTTGAATTTTCCAAATAAAAGCGCCCCTTGGCGTTAGCATTGTTTATGGTAATCACCCAAATCAACCTATCACCGAATTTTATCTTTTGGACCGAACAGTTTTTGTAAAATTCTCAAAGGGAATGGCGGTTTCACCATCCGCTTGGTTT
>JARFPZ010000133.1 GCA_029288035.1 Desulfosarcina sp. | reverse complement strand
TTTAAAGGGTTATAAACTGAATTTTTTTTGAACCACATAGATGCATATAAAAAACTTCAATGATCCTTATCAAAAAGCAGCCCCAAATGCAACCCTAAAATGAAGCCTGTATAATACCAGGATAATACCGGTAATAAAATTCAAAGGGGGATAAAAAGGTCATTCAAGATAAGTTGATTGTTCACCGCTTCGAGATACCAGACGTTTTCTTTTGCACCAAAACTGGTAATAACATGTCAATTTATACCGAATATTCCGATTTATAGGTTATATAACGGAAAAAACGTCACTTCGTAAGCATAAAATTCCATTTTAAATTCAGAACTACTGATGTGTCGTAAAATCGGATGCAACAGAAATTTAAGAAATCGCGTCAATAAAACTGAATTTGGGCGAATCGTTCTGAATTTAATTTTTTATTTATAGTATAGATAAACCCTTGCGCATAGAGACGGATAAACTGGACCGCTATATAGAGCCACATGGGATACACATCCAAGGCTGAGAAATGGAATTGGCTGCATAAAAATTTCGTCTTTTCGATGCTGTCCAGAATCAAAGATGATCGGTTGGAAATTTATCGTCAGTTCGTCCCAACCGAAGTTAGCTCAACTGCGTGTTCTGGAATGAACGGCGTATCCGTGATTTCTGCCCCTTGGATTCGATCCACTCGATATGACCGCCACTCCTTTGATTCATGTCTTAAAGCATACAATACTATATTCCCTTTGCTTGTGCGGCGTAGGGAATAGGGTTCTATCAGGCGATGTTTGTTCTGATAATATAGGTTGACACAGAGCCTATTGGCCGCGGCAAAACGAATCCTCTCAACGGGGGTGTTTGTATGCCATGCTTGGGCCATGGCAGGTGGGCGCCAGGATTGGTCAATTGATAGCCTTCCGGTCGGTATGGCTTGTTTAACTGTTTTGGCTGCCTTACCATGCAGCCAATCCATTACTTTTGGCAGATCTTGCCAGAATTGAATAAAAGGAGGCAACGCTGGCAGTTGATGTGCCAGCATGTTTTTCCATTCCGACTCCAACTCGTCTTGCTCAGATTGGTCTCTGAATGTATCCATAGTAGGAACCGGGATTTGCTTAAAAGCGCATTTTTTCTCCAATGTGCTGAAAATTAGAGACCGATTTGGATAGAGTTCATCATGCCGAAACAAATGGACCACATCATAAAGGTCTCTGGGACGCTTACGTTCTGCCAACGCTCTGATTTTTTCTGCAAATACTTCCTCAAAGCAGTAACTTATGATTTGAACCACGTTATCAGACAAATCAGAATACGGATGATAGACATCCCTTATCACTGGATCAAGAGCCAGAATTTCATCAGTGGTTAAATCGAGTTTTATCCTCGGAAGATCGCCTCTGGGCTGCATGGGGCCACGATAGCCAATTCTTCCCTGGGCAGATATGAATCCTCGAATGTTGCGATATACATCAAAACGAATAAGATCCTGTGGGACTTCGATGCCTGTTTGTTCATAGACCCATTGTGCGATTTCCTGAAAGCATGATACGAGAAATTCCTCATTCAGATGGGCCTCTTTTGAAAGGGTAAAGTCTAAGTCCTCTGAAAAACGGTAAGTTTCAAAAAAGCACTTTTTCAAGCAGGTCCCGCCCTTGAAAACCCAACTGGATCCAATGTCAGGATGGTTGAATATCCCGGCCAGTACCCAACCCAGAACATAATCTTTCTCAACAACATTTGCCCTGAGTCCGAATTCTCTTGAAAATTCCATTATCTCCGACCTGTCTATCAATCAACTACCTCCTTTTCCAGTTTTCAGGAACCCACAATCGCCATTTGGTTATCAGCTTTGTGTTGTTCAATGTTGGATCCAACTTGGCATTTCCCGCAGTAAGCCGCAGAAAACAATTTTCAATTACTTTTGTTTCTTGGGCAGCAAATTTTTCAAGCAAAAAACCAAGACGTTTGAATATTGCGCCGTTTCCCAACCGATCTCCATATTGAATTAACAGGTCAAGGTTCTTGCTTTTCGATCTTAAATAATTCCCCAGCATTTCATTTACTGACCGGATTCCGCCACCCAGTCCAGGGTCTACCAGTATATCGAGTATTGTGCGGGTGGGATCGGATACCGATATTTTGACTTGCCCCCTCCAGACAGGTTTTAGGCCAAACATTGCATTTTCAGAAATTGTGCGGAGCATAAACACTGTGTCTTTGATAACAGGATTGCGATTCCTTGGCTTTTGAGCGGTCATTACCATAATTGTACTGAAAATCTGTTCGGTGAGATCAGAATATTCTGCAGCACTCCAACCCCCGATATAACAAGGTGAAAAGAGACGGTCAGCAACCAGCCAAGGATCTTCAAGTGGAATATCCGTTGTCAGGGAATCTAAAGGGACTGGGATATATAAACCTCTCCGAATTCGAGACATCCAGCCCTTTTTATTCCATCTGGAAAGCATTTTAGCCGCATTGGAAGCGTCGACACCTAAAATACTTGCTGCATCTGCAACAGATATAGTGCCTTTTGTATTGCGAAGTATTGCGGTCAATCTTTCCCTGTCGATTTTTCCAATGCCTGTCAATTCTGCCACAGTATACTCTATATGCATTAATTCATTTAATAGTTGAATATTTACATATAATATATATTTTTCGGCTAATCAAGATATATCTTCAGCGCCATAAATCAAAAAAAGAATGAATTATAACGCATATATTATACTAAAAGGACCATTTATCACAACAACTCCGCAACAGCCGACCTGAATAAAATAACCTGCGTAACGATAGAGATACTATCGAAATCTCTATTGATATCATCAATGCTAAAAACTGCGATAGGTCTGATTTACCGGAAAGCACCAATTCAGACATAGTACCCTTCAATCTCTCCGCACCGGACATTGAAACATTCCATTGCCTCATCGACGCTGTCAAAGCTGATCCAATCATGTTTAATGACCGTTTCACCCTTCATACGGACATGTTCGATCTCCGTGTTCCCGAAATATTCAAAATGGTCGTGATAATCAGTGTAAATTAGAAAAAATCGGAGTTGGTTCTATCCTGTGTCCCTTTGCATTTCGTAGGTTGGGTTGAGCCTACTCCAGGCTCTGTTGGATTTCGTTGCACTCAATCCAACCTACATGTTACCGGTATTATAGCCAAATGCGAAACCCAACAGCGACCGATTTCGGAACCGAGCCCGAAAAGTTTCTTTTCCGATCAGATTCGCCGTTTTTTTGGCCAAAGGCCGCGCTCTTATCCGAATTTGTATTAGTAAAAATGATATGGATAAACCCTTGCGCATAGAGACGGATAAGCTGGACCGCTATATATGGAGTTAATGAGTGATGTGAATGGTTACCCTGCACTGGCTCGAGTTTACCGTCGATATCACCCTTTCGGCCATAAATCGAATCATGAAGCCCGACATTCTGGCCAGCGAAGACTTATCAAGCATCAACTCGTCTTCGGTGGGCGGGCTTGCCGGAAATTCCATGGGTTCACCTGTATAGTTCACATGGATGTTAAGGGTGTATTCGTCATATAAAGCCTCGATGTGCACCGGACCATTTGTTTTGGCATGCAGATAAAGCGCGACAACCAGTTCCCGCAGAATATGCTTGGCCTCGTGAATAACCTGCTGCCGGGCGCCCCAGGTGTCTCCCTGATTTTCCAAAAAACGGTATACGTCCGCCCCCGCATCCAATTGCGGTGACAGCAGTAGGCTGGCTTTTTGAGAGATTCCGATTCGAAATATCAGATTCAGTGTGAACGCCACAATGGTAGCGACCGTCAACGAGCTGCCGAATATAGAATCAGCCCAGGCGGGCAGGTTCTGGTGCAATACGGGAACCACCTCGAGGCTGATGCCGGCCAAAAACGATAGCCCCACGATGAATGTTCTGCGCGAGTCCATCATGCGGGTCATGATGAGTTGGATCCCCGAAGCAATTAAGTAACTGGCCACGTAAAGCAGACCGGCGCCCATCACAGGCGGCGGCATCAGGGTCAGTGTAACCGAAAATTTCGGCAGGAAGACCAGCAATAAAAAGAAAAAACCGATAAAGTACCCAA
>JARFPZ010000122.1 GCA_029288035.1 Desulfosarcina sp. | reverse complement strand
TTTCAATGATGCCTTGTTGGATATTTTCAATGACTTCTTTGATTTTTAAGCGATCCCACAGACCATAGTCGGTCATAATCTGATCAAATTGCTCAAGCTTGCGAATGCTGGGAACGTATTTGAACCAATACTGATCATTGTCTCCTTTGGGGACAAATCCGCAGACCCGAGCAAAGCCAAGATTGGAAGTCAGTAGCAAATGAACTTTTTCGGGGATAGATTCAAAACCCATTAGCGAAGCGCCGATAAAGCTTTTAAACAGAGCAAAAAAACACTTAGGTTTTTTACCACCGAGCCGGTCGGGTGTCTTGCCCGGTGCAATCATCGATTCTGTTACGATTGGATCTATTTCCGTTATGAATTCTTCATCCAACAACACGGAGGCGGTTTCATCCATGGTCGCCCGATTAAACAGCAGGCGCTGAGTGGCTGTTTGTTTATCCTCCTTTAATGAGGTTTTGTCTTTTTGCCTTTCAGCACTTGATTTATTGAAGTGGTATAGAGCATTGTAGTAATCAGCACCTATTGAGCGATATTGTTCCCATGGCAAATTCTTTAAAATTTGATACAACTCTGCTGCAGGTGAATTTGCAAGCAGTTCATCGACTTAAATGATAACATGAATCAAAGGTATCTGTTGATGAAGGGCAGCGGTATTAAAATTAAGCATGATTTATAAACTCCAATCCGGATCAGAATTGACTGTTTTTGTAAATTTTACTACCAAAAGTTCTTTGCTTCTTTAACAAAGCTTTGTTTTTCGGTTAATAGGCTGCGAGATTTAAAGTATTTAGTAGTATTTAAAACAAAAAAAATCAAGTAGTATTCCGGCTTATCATGCTGTTTTTATGTTAAATTTTACGTTTATGCGTTAGCTCTATACTCATTTTGAGGTTCTTTCCCCCTAACGATTTGGACTTTTTTCGTTTCATGATAAGTCAATTCGATAAATACCCGTAAGTCAACCCCTTCGGTTTTAATTGCATATAAACCGTCTATGATAATTTATTTCATTCGCATCGGCTTCTTCCATAGCGCCCCGCGTCCCGAAATATCCGTTTCCGACGCTCGTAAGCGCTTCTCGTGTTTTCTCTTTTGTATCGTCGTAGTTATGATAGGTTATCGCCTATTTATCCGCCAACCCCTCTTGAAACCATCTTTCGATTCTATCAATATCAATTTCCTGAATATCTGTGACGACGATATCCGCTCCATTAATCTTTAACTCTTCTTCATTCTCTTCCCGAGCAACACCCAACACCAGACCAAAATTCCCCTTAGCCCCGGCTTGAACGCCGGAAACCGCATCTTCGACAACAACAGCTCTATCATACGTCACGCCGAGATTGTCACAGGTCGTCGTAAAAATATCAGGTTCAGGTTTCCCCGGTATTTTCAATTCAGCCGATACAACCCCATCTACCCTGAATTCAAAGAGATCCAGCAATCCCGTTGCTTCCAACACTGCTGCACAATTTTTGCTCGATGAGGCAACGCCTACACGTATCCCTGCCTTTTTCAATGCGTGAATGAGTGCAACTGTGGATGCATAGACTTCAGCCCCATCTTTTTTTAAAATTTGATTAAATGCCCGATTTTTCATATTACCTAAACCACAAACGGTTTCTTTTCCGGGAGGGTCTTTAGGATCGCCAAACGGTATATCAATCCCTCGGGATTCTAAGAACGATGCAACTCCTTTATATCGCGGTTTTCCGTCAACATAAGACCGATAATCATGTTCACGGGTAAATTCCTTAAACGGCTCCTGATATCTTTTTTCTCGTTCTTTTAAGTAATCATCGAACATTTTTTTCCAGGCACCGGCGTGCACCAAAGCTGTTTTCGTAACGACGCCGTCCAAATCAAAAATAACCGCATCAAAATTATATCTTCCCATGAGGCCCTCCTTCGGTAGTAATTCTACCAGTCCTCGCGCTCAATATTTTACTGTCATTCACTAAGGTCCTCCCGAACATTCTAATCTTTATGAAGCAGACCTTGTGTTTACTTTTGACCTTCTCGGCGGCATGGTTGATAATCAAGCTCGTCTATGTCGCCGAAGATCTCATTCTTAGTCAATATCGTGGAAAACGATTGTAACCATTCACAGGTTCAGGATTAAGGAATAAACCGAAATTCAGCTCCCGAAATCCTCGTAAGAAAGGCGGGTTTTGCTACATTACTGCCAGGTGCCATGTTCCAGATTTTTAGGTTTGTGGAAGCGGTCTGTTTTCCCGTAAAAATGTTTACAAAATAGCAGGGTGATGAGTATACAACCTTTGAACCCGTGAAAGGATACAGTTTTTATAACATTTCAAGCCCATAATAGGCTACCCCTGTAATTGCGGTTTTTGCACTGAGAATTACATTAACCGGCATATGGTAAAGTAGTCTGGACATACGGCCTTTGCGAAGAAAATTTTCCATAAAATGACCTTTTTTAAGCGCTGGCAGAATGCGAGGTGGAATCCCTCCGGCCAAATACACACCTCCGGTTGCCATTACTTTTAAAGCCATATTACCTGCTTCTGAACCGAGAATGGAAATAAATGTATCAATTGTAGCCTCACAAATAGAGCATGTTCTATCTTTGCCAATAGCAGCATTGAAAATTATAGGCGCAGGATCTTTGGCTTTTGCGAGTTCTTCAGCAAGCCAATCGGGTTCTTTAGCCTTGCCACTGTCTTTGAAAAAATTATAAATACTGGGAATGCCGATTCCGGAACATACCAATTCATAACTTACATGCTCGTATTTATTCATTAAATAGCGCACAAGCTCAATTTCAAGTTGACTGGTTGCTGCTAGATCAGCATGGCCGCCTTCTGATGAATTCGCAAGATAGCGATAACCATCCCATATCAGAAATGCCTCGCCAAGACCTGTTCCCGGTGCGACAACTGCAATTGTTCCGCCTTGTATTTTTTCACCCTTGTTTAAAGTGTAAATATCTTCTTCACCTAAAGAAGGCACAGACCATGCAGTTGCTTCAAGATCATTTAAAAGCTTTACAAGCGGAATTTTTAAAGTTGTTTTTAACTGCCCTTCATCAATGACCCAGGGCAGATTGGTAATTATTGCCTTGCCTGCGGCAACAGGGCCAGCTACTCCAAAAACAGCTTTTTCAACTTTAAAATCCAGGTTTGATAAAAATTTAATTACAATAGCTTCAAGACCCGCATAATTAGCACTTGAAAATGTCTCCTGAGCCAGAGGCGATCCGACGCCTGCTTCAGGAGAATATATTCCCAGTGCTGTTTTGGTTCCTCCAATATCGCCGGCAAGTATCATTGCGAACCTCTCTTTCAATGCCTTCTTTCAAGATCTTAGTATTGGTGACAAACAGAACCCCAAACGCGTC
>JARFPZ010000084.1 GCA_029288035.1 Desulfosarcina sp. | reverse complement strand
AAATTTTTTCATAATTTAATGCCTTGGCCGTAATCTCCGGTCCGATCCCCCCGGGATCGCCGATGGTAATACCCAGGATGGGACGTTTGTCATCAACCATATGTCTTCTCTCCTACGAATCCTGTGCTTTTATGTAAACTTCACTATGCAAGTATGAGATTCCGCCTGGTCGGAACAGCGAACCGCAGAATAACGAATATCGAACCACAGAATTTCGAAGGGTGGTTTCACTTCGCTCAATCTTTTTAAAATAGATAGAATACATTCATTCGATATTCAATATTCATGATTCGATATTCGAAATTCGCTTTTTCAAAGATACTTCTACCATCAGACTGGCCGATTTTCAAGCCAACGGATAGGCTGAACCCTAAGCCTTGTAGCCCTTCTCTATCATCGTTTCATGCAAAACAACCAGCGTATCCTCTCCACCGAATGCACCGGCTTTGGTCACCACCGGCACCCCGTCCAAGGTGCCACCGATAAGCGTGCCCCCCACCACACCGGTAACGATTTCTCCAAATATGCGTATTCCTATTCCGTCGGCAGCCGTTAAGGCCGCATCGGCGGTATCCCCACCGGTGAGAAAGAGAAGGCCCGGTCTGGTTTCCCTAAAAGCCTGCGCCAGAAAGCGTTCCAGTCCTGCCGGCAGTGATTGTGCCGCCTGTTTTTGACTCAGGTGTCGCCCGGAGGCCACCAATGGCCGGGAGTAATCGATGGTGACAATAACATGGTTGACGGACAACTTCGAGCGCACCAAAGAAGCATCGTCTAAAATAGCGTCTATCCCCTTTTCATCAGTCAAAATCCCGGGGTCCAGGGCGATCTCCTCATATGGATAGATCGCCATCAGGGACTCGATTTGCCGTCTGGTTACTTCCGATTTCGTTCCGCACACCAGCAGGTAATTGCCGCTTCCAGATGGACGCTGACCATGGTTTTTAAGAATCGACCTCGGCGACAAAAGACCGCCCAGGCCGGCGGCCAGGCCGGCTGATCCCACAGGTAAAATTCTGTGAGAACACGAGTCGATCAGACGAGCAACCCGATCAAGATGTTCCCGGCAGGTCGCATCAAAGACGATGTGCCGGATCCCTTGCCGGATTTGACGCTTGATCTCATTTCTCAGAACATCCTCCTGACCTTCCAGAAAATTCAAAGCAATATGCCCAACCGGATAACGGCACTGGCGTTGAATAAGCCGGCACAGGTCAGATTCGATAACGGGCGTGATCGGGTCCCGGGAAATTTCAGTCTGCCCAACCGGGATACCGTGAACCAGATGGTTGCCGTTTACGGTGGTACGCCCCATTTCGGGAAACGCCGGTACGATAAAGCTTGCTTCATACGCCAATTCATCCATGAGCGCTTCGGTCTCCGCTCCCGGATTGCCGCGCAGACAGGAATCCATTTTCTTGTATATCCGAAACGGCTTTAATTCTGAGAGTCCGCGAGCGACGGACCTTAGGCGCATTTGCGCGGCCACCATTTCCAAAGCGCGACTGTTCGTGTATAGCGCGAGGGCAGACCCTGGCGTCGGCGCCACCGCATCAGCCAATTGAAGATAAGATAGCAGAATGGTGTCATCATAAAAAGGGCAAAACTGCACCCCTGTGTCGGCGGCACCGGTTAAATCATCCGCGATGATGACGATTTGATTCATAACGTTAAAATAATGAGGGACGAAGGATGAAATCGCTTCGTTCCATCTTTTTCATAAAACCGATAGGATTCCTTCATTCTTCAATCTTCATTCTTCAATCTTCATTTGATAGTTATTCCAGCTTATGCCGGATGATGGCCCCTTTATCAGCCGATTCCGCCAGACGCGAATACAAGGCCAAGTAACCGCTTTTAAATTTTGCTGCGGGCCGCTTCCACTTGGTCAGTCGGTTTTGGATGTCAGCATCTGAAAGGTGTATATGCAATTTTCGATTGGCAATATCGATGGTAATCTCATCGCCGTCTTCAACAATGGCAAGCGGCCCGCCCTCAGCGGCTTCAGGGGAAATATGCCCGACAAAACAGCCGTTGTTCGTTCCGGAAAATCGGCCGTCGGTTACCAGGGCGGTCTTCAGCGCCAACCCCCTGCCGTATAGGAGTTTCATGGCCTTGTACATCTCCCGCATACCGGGTCCCCCTTTGGGGCCTTCATAACGAATGACCACGACCTCACCGGCGGTGACGCTCCCCGCCAGGATGGCTTCGTTGGCCGCTTCTTCGGAATTGAAGCAATGGGCCTTGCCGGTGAACATGTGCATGTCCGGCTGAATGGCAGCCGGTTTGGTGACAGCGGTATGGGGTGCAAGATTGCCCTTTAGTACCGCAAGCCCACCTTCTTTATGCCAGGGGTCTTCGATCGTTTTGATAATGGTACGCTTGGGTGCCGCCACGTTGGAAACGTTTTCTGCCACCGTCTTGCCGGTAACGGTTTGCGCATCCCCGTGCAGAATGGGAAGCAGTTCCTTCATAACCGCCGATACACCTCCCGCCTGGTGAAAATCCGGCACATTGGGGGCGGCAGCCGGATTCATTTTAGCGATGTGGGGGGTGCTGCGGCATAGTTCCTCAAAAAGGTCCATGGTAATTTCACAGTCGGCTTCGTATCCGATGGCCGGGATATGCAGGGCGACATTGGTCGAACCGCCTATGGCGGTACTGAGACGAATACCGTTTTCAATCCCTTTTTGATTGATCATTTGGCGTGCCGTGACACCCGTTTTAACCAGTTCCACAATTTGCCGCCCGGAGGCCTGAGCCACCCGCAGACGCTCGGCATAGGTTGCCGGAATGGTAGCACTGCCGGGCAGCGAGATCCCCATGGCTTCAGCGACACAGCACATGGTATTGGCCGTTCCGAGAAAAGAGCAGGAACCGCAGGTCGGACCCGCGCAGTTTTCCAATGCAACATGAGCAGCTTCATCGATCTTGCCGGTTTTCAACATCCCCAGGCCTTCCATCACGGAGGTGATATCGGAGGAACGTCCATCGAATCGGCAGCCACCCTCCATGGGACCGCCCACCACCATAATGGCCGGCAAATCGAGCCTGGCGGCCGCCATTAACATGGCCGGTACGATCTTGTCACAGGAACCCAAAAGAACGACGGCATCCAGGCGGTGGGCCTGCACCATCAATTCAATGTCATTGGCGATCAGATCGCGGGTGGGCAGGATATAGTGCATGCCTTCATGACCCTGGGCAATCCCATCGCAGGCGGCAATGACGCCGAATTCCACTGGCGTGCCGCCGGCCTGCCGGATTCCCTGCTGCACATACTCCGAAACCTGGTTTAAATTGTAGTGCCCCGGCACCACTCGATTCCAGGAGTTGGCGATGCCGATCATCGGACCTTCCAAATCGTGATCGCTGTATCCCATGGCCTTATAAAGTGAGCGGTGCATCGACCACTCCGGTCGTTCCAGTATTTGTCTGCTGCGCCAATTCATGGTC
>JARFPZ010000659.1 GCA_029288035.1 Desulfosarcina sp. | reverse complement strand
AAAATGCCTGTCTTTGTTGTCTTGCGACAAACGTTGAAAAGCAATCGTTCCAAAATGACCGACACCAATGATCCAGATCTCTTCCATGATGACAAATCTCATACCAGGACTGCATGCAAATATCGCCGTTATAATGGAATTCAGAACGGTTCGCCCAAATTCAGTTTTATGGACGCGATTTTTGAAATTTTTGTTGCATCCGATTTTACGACACATCAGTAGTTCTGAATTTAGCTCAGTCGCCCCACTGCCGGGCTCGGTTTTCGTCCGTATTCTCTAGCCGTTTTCACGATGGCGCGCATGTTCTCCTCTTTGATGGCCGGCCACAGATCGCAACCAGGCCAGACCGCATCCACCCCACCGTCGATGTTGACTTTAATAGCCTCGACAGCCTCCTCCACGGTGGTCTCTTCCTTACAGGGTAGTGCAAATACGTCGAAATTTCCAAACAGGAGGGCATCGTCGCCTATTTTCTGGCGAGATTCAGCCAGAGTGTTCTTGATGTCTACACTGAGGGCATCGGCTCCGCATTCATTCATCATCTCGATGATCATGTCGGTGGCACCGCAAATATGCAAGACCTTGGGGGACTTCCAGGCCGCAAGAATGCGTTTTACGCGCGGCATAATCAGGGTCTTCCAGGTTCTGGGGCTGATAAGATCCGTACCGGTACCCATCTCCCGCAGGGTAATAAAGTCCGCCCCGGCAGCCTGCTGGGCTTGTCCGATTTTAATGATCATGTCACTGATTTTATCCAGGGCGGCTTCAACCAGCTCTTTCTGTTTGAAGACCCCTTTGAGCATGATGTCCAGTTCCAAAAGCTGTCCGGCCATGGTAAAAGGTCCCAGTTGCCAGGCCCCGATGGCATACTCGGGCGCTTCCTTTTTGGCGAGTTTAATGGCCTCCAGAACCATGGGCATCCGTCCCAGTTCCAGAATGTTGTCAGGGATATCCACTTCATCCAGGCCTTTCCAGATCTTCTCAGGAATGGTCGGATAGAGTATATCTTCGGAATCCTCATAAAGGCTGATTTCATTTCCCAGCGCCTGGGACTCACATGTCATATCAAAGGGCACGGCGACGGAGTCGAAACCAAACATGCGGCTTGATTCGATCGCCGATTGAACCATCATATTGACGTCCGTGTGAATCTTAGGGAATCGATATCCCAGTTTGGTGATAGCCGGCATGACCACCATCCCGTAACCACTGAAAAAAGGCATGGTATCGACGGGTTCTTTACGGAAAACTCTCATTACTCTCTCTTTGGGTGTTAACTCTGTCATGAAACGTATTCTCCTTTCGCGGTATTAAAGTAAAGATTTGCCTGCAATTCATTGACCGTTAGGTTGATCACAGGCCATAGGTATTCGTGACGCGTGCCGATATGAATTCCGATGCAGCCGGCACAGGGACGGCCTGATATCCGAGTACCATATGAATCATGGGCGGCCAATCCTGTCAATCGTCTTTTCGACGATTTTCAACGCTCTTAGGGGTGATTTTAATTGATTGCAACAAGCACCGCCTCCGTCTGCGAGCGTCCAGTCTGATTGAAAAGAAACTTGACGATTTCGCAAAAAAATCTAAAATTCCTTTAAAGCGTCATTCCGGCGAAGGCCGGAATCCAGTGATTTCAGCATATTCTGGATACCGGATCAAGTCCGGCATGACAAAGTCGGGCATTATTACGAGACCATCAAAGTCTGGTAATGTTTCATAAGTGGGTCTAAAGATATCAGTAGATTAAACATCATGAAGATCTAGTAGTCGTTGGGCGGCAGCCGTGGGGGCGGTTTCTCCTTTTTCAACGGCCTTAACAATTTCAGACAAAGATTTTTTAACATCCGGATTTCTATAAAATCGCTCTCTCAATCCCTCTTCCACTAAAGCCCATAACCAGTCAAGGGCCTGTCTTTTGCGTTTCGCCATCAATTCACCGGAGGCCTCGAGTTTTTCCTTATAATCCAGAATGGTTTGCCAGATCTCGTCGATTCCGTCCATGGTTAATGCACTGCAAGTCAACACCGGGGGAGACCAGATCTTCGATGAAGGCGTTAAAAGATTCAGCGCCTTTTCGTACTCAATTTTGGCTTTTGCGGCATTTTCGATATTGTTGCCATCGGCTTTGTTAATGGCTATCGCATCGGCCAGTTCGAGAACGCCCTTTTTTATACCTTGAAGCTCGTCTCCGGCACCGGCCAACATCAATACCAGGAAAAAATCGACCATTGATGCAACCGTGGTTTCTGATTGTCCGACACCGACGGTTTCCACAATGATGACGTCAAATCCGGCCGCCTCGCAGACAACGATTGTCTCTCTGGTTCGTCGAGCGACACCGCCCAATGTACCGCCCGATGGAGAAGGCCGGATAAAGGCCCGTTGCTCAAGAGAAAGCCTTTCCATACGGGTTTTGTCTCCCATAATGCTGCCACCGCTTTTGGAACTGCTGGGATCGACCGCAAGCACCGCCACCTGATGACCTTGATCCACCAACTGTAGTCCGAAACTTTCGATATAGGTGCTTTTTCCAACCCCCGGCACTCCCGTAATGCCGATCCGAACTGCGTTGCCGGCATATGGCAAGAGGGTGTCGACAATTGTTTTCGCCTCTTCTTGATGGGTGGGCAGAGAGCTTTCAATTAAAGTGATCGTTTTTGCGACGATGCGCCTGTTTTGTGCCAAAACCCCTTCGATGAATTCTTGTGTTTCCATAATAACGACCACTCCACATTATTCGAACAAATTTAAGAGTTGGTTTATCACAGTCCTGTTCAGCGGTACCGATCCTAACTCCAGATCGACACCGGTATCATTTAATAATCTTTCGTCAGACCGAGATTTGGCACCGCCGACTACAATTTTGACATTTTCCGCTTCTTCGGCTTCAAGCGCCTTTGCTAGATCGCAGACCAGATGTTTATGTCTGTTTTCAGTGCTTAAAAAGCAAATTACATGTACATCATTTTCAATCGCCATCCGGGCGGTTCCCCTGGGCGTCTGGTGCGGCGGGCTAATATCAACATCAAATCCCGATTCCGCAAAAAAAGCGGCCATCAGCCTGGTGTCACGATTATGGCTTTTTTTGTCCATGTTGCTGACCAGGATCCGTGGTCGCCGCCCTTCCCTTTTCACAAACTGTTCGATTCTTTGCTTAATTTCAGACATCATCATTTCATCTATATTTGGGCCATAATATTTGGACAAATACGCTACATCCGTAATCGATCAAGATGAGGATTTCAGATGATGGCAGTTCCTATCTATTTAAAAGTGAATTAAATGTCAAACCGATGGATGGGTTTCTTAAATGGTTTTAGTTCTATGAGTGTGGTGGTGAATAGCTACAATCTTAATGGGTTATTATCAACGTTGACATTTCCCTGCCTACTTTCGGAATCTGATTGAAATTGGGCCTTTTCTATGTTACCTCCCTTCATAATTCTTTTTAAAATAGCGATTAACAGCGCATTACAGGACGAAGGCTTAATATCCCCCATAGATCGTCTGATCTAACCGTTTAATATGACGACACAAAATCCAAAAAAAATAGTGATCGAGGTGATGTACAAGGCGGATTATTGCCTGCCTTGCCTTTACATGGACGAGACAGTTCGTGAGGTCGTTCCGAAATACGTAAAATACGTTGATTATCAGCGGGTTGATTTCTTGAAGGGCCAAGGCAAGAAACGGTTTTTGGAGCTTTCCAACGCGCTGTTCGGCGAAGAAGGCGTTCGCAAACATTTTCGGCTTGTGCCCGTTCCTTCACTCTTTATAAACGGCGAACTTTTTTTTGATGCGATCCCGCCAAAATTCGAACTGGAGGAGGCGATTGAAGAAGTATTACTGGAAAAAGGTTTATGTGATAAATGATGATATGGCCACAAAAATACGCAAACAGCACAAAAATCAATTTCCTGGACTTGTAAATTCAACATCCAATAAACAAAATTAGAAATGGATAAAAAGAAAATTCACTTAGAGGTTTTCCACGAAGGCGAGCACTGAATCCCCTGTGTCTATCTGACCCGTGTGGTCGAGTCGGTTGCACCGGAATTTGAAGATGTCCTAACCTGGAAAAAGGTGGTTACAAAAGAATTGGCCGGCGCCCAAAGATATGAACAATTTTCAAATCTTCTCGGAAAACCTGCTCCGATTCCATCCATTGCCATCAACGACCAATTGGTCTTTGAAACAATTCCCAGCACCGAAGAACTTAAAGCGTGTATTGAACAAAATATCAATAAGCCATTCTTTTCGGATCCAAAATGAAGGATTTGGTTCCAATTATTTTTCGATGCCGACTCTGGCCGGAACCCCTTTTTGAAAATAATGCTTGATCGGTTTCATCTCGGTAACCAGATCCGCAATCTCTATTACGCGGGGTGACGCGCCCCGCCCGGTGATAACAAGTTCCTTATCATGCGGTTTATTTATAATTATTTTAAGTAGATCCTGCACCCCGAAAAGTCCCAACTTCACCGCGACATTGGCTTCTTCCATGATAACAATGTTGTATTCATCAGTAGCCAGTACAGACTTTACCCTTTCAAGCCCCTTTCGAGCGGCCTTGATGTCTGCCGGCGCCGGTATGCGGTTGGCGAAACGGCCGAGTCCAAATTGCTCCACGGTAATCAAATCGGAAAACCGCTTCAATGCCTTAATTTCGCTGTAATCTCCCATTTTTATAAATTGGGCGATAAACACTTTTAAGCCGGCACCTGCTGCCCGGATCGCCAATCCGATGGCAGCCGTGGTTTTCCCTTTTCCATTGCCGGTGTAGACTTGCGTATATCCTTTTCTGCTCTTTTTGATTCCCATACGTTTGACCAGCCTCACTATTATGACAGAGTATAGCCATATACCAAAAGATTGCCTAAGTCCAGGCAGATCCCAAAGTCTAAATAAACCCCAAAGCTGCAACGTTAGGGTTAGAGAACGATGTCATCGACATTGGGGATGTAGTGATCCGGATGAATAAAGGCCTTCATACGATTTGGTTAATGAAGGATAGTTATTTGACCGATATTTCGTTATTTTTTATTTCACTATCCCGGCAATCCATTGAAGATTGAAGATCGGCGGAGTCGCTTTACTCCATCTTTATTATTAAAATCATTTCAATACCTTATCCGTTTGTGGCGAATTGGAAAATTATTCATAGACTAAAATTGACGGTTTCGTAAAAAGTCGTCGAATCGTCATGCCGGACTTGATCCGGTATCCAGGACCCATTGATTTT
>JARFPZ010000652.1 GCA_029288035.1 Desulfosarcina sp. | reverse complement strand
AAAATTACAGATACTGATAAACAAATCACAGGTTTTTCATCTCTCAATTCATCTGATATCACACCGGCCATCCGATTATTCATATTAGCCATGGCGAATATACATATTTTTGAGCCCAGATTTTTGTTTGGTTGCGTGCCTGCTCCCATATCTCCGATGAGCACATGATTTATTGTGAATTTCTTCTGCTAACCCATAAGTGTTGCATCTTTTGACGATGTTGCTTCTTTGTCAGAAAAATTTACCAAATATGGCCTTTGCTATGGCGGCGATTATTTCATCCGTCGGTTCCCAGCTAAATTTGTCAAGGTAGCTCTTTTTTGCAAATTTATGCCGTGCATTGATAACCCGGCTATTGGTTTGATCAGATAAAATGGGTGCAAGCATGTCAAATGCTAAACTTTCCTTTTTTTCATGTTCGCCAATTTTGAGCTGTCCCTCATCGTCAAAATCTAAAAAGCCGAATTGGTCCCTTACTATTTCTATTGGTCTTCGATTATCCAAATCAACAACAAGCAAGGCGTAACGGACTCGCTTGCCGGCATATTTTAATAGGCGCTCATCTGGACCACGTTTAAGCAACCGTTCATATTGTGCCAGTGGAAGCCGATTTATTGAATCATCATCTTCGACAATGAAAACTCTTATGCTTAGTCCCATGGATTTTTCCCAATTCTTATAATTTTTCCTGAAATTCGATCATACTTTATGTTAGTATCCGAACATGTCGGCCAACGTCAAATTTTAATTAATCCCAAACAAGGAGGTGTCAAATGAAAATCTCTCAGTCAATCAAATCGTACAAAGAGTATCACAGCATCAATTCTAAAAAAAAATACGGTGAAAAATTATGAGTTCATCTTCAATCAGTTCCAGGCTGAATTTGGTGACAGAGGGGTAGATACCATTACCCCAGAAGAAATCCTTTCTTTTCTGACCAAACTTACTGACGGAACCAAACAAACCACCAAACGCAATCGTTATTCCAGCCTTAAAGCCTTCTTCAATTTCATCATAAATTCCATCGATCCCAACATTAAAAATCCGTGTGACACACCCATTTTGAGGAAAATATTCAAGGACCGCAAACCACCACCGTGGCCTATCATCGAAAAGGAACTAATAGATGAGCTTATTTTCAAAACGGTTAATCCGCGCAATCGTATTATGCTTGAATTAATGGCCCGTGGTGGGATGCGAATCGGTGAGGTGCTAAAAATCAGATCCATTGACATCCAGGGTCGCAAAATAACATTGCCGGATCCAAAAAGCGGTAAGGAGTCTGAATTAGTATTTATCCCTCAAAAAGTTGCTGATCGCTTAAAGGAATATATCAAAGATAAGGGTATTGAACCATACCAACGAATATTTCCAATCACCTATAATGCCGCTCGGGTGATGGTAAACAAGGCTGGCAAGTTGGTTGGAATTTATTTGCGGCCACATGATCTCAGGCGCTTCTGCGCAACGTATGCATCTCGCGCCGGCACACCGATCGAGATTGTGTCAAAGATCATTCTCCGCCATGCCCATCTTTCGACCACTCAGAGGTATTTGGGAAAAATTAGCGATATAGAAGCTTTGAAATGGATTGAAAACCTATATGGCTAAAATAAAACTGGGGCAAGGATTTAATATCTTGCCCCAAATCAAAATATTTCATGTTTATGGATGTGTTTTGCAAATGTAAAAAATTTCAGCTTTTTAATATTGCACCATCATAGCCGAAATCGAACATTGGCGATGCTATATTTCCGAATTGATTCTTACACAACATATTGGGGTTGGCGATGCTACAAATTTCTCTTTTCGATGATAGATTTTGTTACATAATCACAACCTGAGGGGTATCGCCGGAGTTGATGTAATCACCGCTTTTCGGCAGTGATCAATAATTAAAGGCTTCTTCCGGCAAGCCTAATAGGAGGTCTTTTTAATTTCGGGTCAATTGCGGATGAGATGATAACATAGAATTGCAACTTTCCCAAAATAGCGTTCGCTGCCTGTGCAATTTTGGTATCACAGGTTTCCCAGACCTGGTGAATAGTAGTAGGCATCAAAACTTTTCGGAAGAAAAAGAGTTACAGCAAAATGAGACTGCCGTTTGCCGACCTCGAATGAAGGTCCGCAAACGGCAATAGCGTGTATCAGAGCTTTTAGGTATTATGTTAATGCATGTCAGGCTGTGAACCAGGCACACCGCCGCCAAAATCGATTGGGGAGGCATAGAAGGCGTTCTGCCAACTCTCTACTGTGAGCGGCTCAAACCGGCTCTTGACCGGTTCGAAGCGGATTGGCTGTCCGGGATTTACCCCTTTCAGAGGTTTCTGGTCTTTCATGACAAGTGTCCCGTTAACAATTACATGCTCAATCCCTGAGGACGGAAGCGTCCCTTTGGCATAGGTCGCATTGTCCCTAACAGTTTCAGGATCGAACATAGTGATGTCGGCCACCATGCCTTCCTGCATACGGCCACGAAGCTGCATGGCCTTTAAACCCATATCGCCCAGAGGCTTTGCATAATTGTAACTAGTCATGGATACGGCCTGCATCAGCGGAATA
>JARFPZ010000649.1 GCA_029288035.1 Desulfosarcina sp. | reverse complement strand
TTAAATTGACAGAATACCATAAATCAGACCTGGTTGATGGGTTTACTAGTTGAAGGGCTGATTAAGTAAATTATAATGATAATTTCAGAATGTTACGGTTTTTAAAGCATGAAGTGTCCAATAACTTTGCAAATATGGAATAAATCCATATTTTCGACCAATTAAACAATAATCTAATCAACCAATTAACGATATTTGTAAATCCAAAATCCCAGATTCCTAAAGCTTCCATCCCATGCCCTCGGCCCCCTGCCCTGTGCCCCCTACCCTGCGCCCCATGCCCTTTTACCCTCTGCCACTTGCCCCCTGCCCTCGGCCCCCTGCCCTCTGCCCTTCGCCCTCTGCCCTTTGCCTTGCTCCCTCCCCCACACTCCTGGCACGCAGTTGCCCGCAGGCCGCCGATATGTCCTGCCCCTTGCTTCGGCGGATGATGACCGTGAAATTTTTGGCAAATAAAATGTCATAAAATGCCTGTATCACCGCTTCGGCCGGACGCTTGAAATCACAGCCCTCATGGGGGTTGAAGGGGATGAGGTTAACTTTGCACCGGATCGGTCGCAGCAATTTTGCCAGACGTTCGGCATCTTCTGTTGAATCGTTTATACCCTTGATAAGAATATACTCGAATGTAATTCTGCGACCGGGAGCGGGAAGATATTGGCGACAGGCTTGCATTAGTTTTTCGAGCGGATACTTGCGATTAATCGGCATCAGCCGGGTGCGGGTCTTATCATCGCTGGCATTTAACGACACGGCCAGATTCACCCGCGTGTCCTGCCCCAGAGCGATAATTTTTGATATCAAACCGGCGGTGGAAACCGTCACCCGCCGGCTCGCAAATCTGAGTCCGACATCGTTGTCGGTCAGGATGCTGATGGCACTCACCAGGTTTTTATAATTGGCCAGGGGCTCACCCATCCCCATAAAAACGATATTGGTCAGACGTTTTTCGTCATCCAGATCCTTCTTGATATCACGCACCTGGGCAATAATCTCTCCCCGGCTCAAATTCCGTTCGAAACCTCCTGCAGCGGTCAAACAAAAGCGGCAATCCTGAGCGCAGCCCACCTGGCTGGATACACACAGGGTATAGTGATCCCGCTCCGGAATCAGGACGCTTTCAATTTGTTTACCGTCATGAAGCTTAAACAGATATTTAACGGAGCCGTCCCGGGAAGTCTCGACCTGTTCGACGTCGAGTCGGCCGATCGTAAACTGCTGCGATAACGCCGACCTGATATCTTTGGATAAATCCGTCATGACATCGAAGCCGTCGGCCTGGCGTAGATAGATCCACTTTAGGAGCTGGTCCGCGCGGTAAGCGGCAATTTCACGTTCTGCCAGCCAGGACACAATCTCATCGCGACTAAATTCGAGAATGTCTTTTTTCTTACGTTCAGTAAACATATTAAAAAAGCTAAATCCTTGATACACTACCTTATTTGCAACATTATTGACGCAAACAGTTAATAAAGCTGATAGTGAAAAAATTTTTTAATTAAGTTAATTGCCAAACAAAGGATTGGTCACCATAATTGAACATTACACTGTCAAAAAGCGGGCTAATTTTCGTGTCCTGCAAAAACGAAAATGAAATCTCTCCGTGGCAAGCCGCGGAGTATCATGTTTTTAGGATTTAACTCACTTTTATCGCAGCAAGCTGAGGGGAATTAAACCAGAAGAGATTTATTTACTTGACATACCATCATTAGGATTATATTTTCAAGAATTTATGGCATCAAGCTGGCATAATTATGTTTGAAAGATTAAGCGACAAACTGGATGCCGCGTTTAAAAAACTCAAAGGGCGCGGCAAGTTAACCGACAAGAACATCGATGAAGGCCTAAAAGAAATCCGAATGGCCCTCTTAGAAGCCGATGTCCATTATCGCGTGGCCAAACGATTTATTGCCGATGTGAAAAAACGGGCTTTGGGCCAGGAGGTTCTGACGAGCCTAACCCCCGGTCAGCAGGTAATTAAAATTGTCAACGAAGAGCTGACCGAGTTGATGGGATCTCACCAGCAAGAGCTGAACCTTTCAGGTCCTAGCCCGGTATCCTTGATGCTGGTCGGCCTGCAGGGGTCTGGTAAAACGACAACAGCCGGCAAGCTAGCGGTTTTCCTGCGCAACAAGGGAAGGAAACCCTATCTGGTGCCGGCGGATGTTTATCGCCCGGCTGCCATCGATCAACTTAAAAAATTGGGTGACCAACTGAACGTACCCGTATTTTCAGCCAGCACAGATATGGACCCGGTTCAAATTGGCCGCGATGCCAAAGCAGCCGCCCACCAAAGCGGTTGCGATACCCTGCTGCTGGATACTGCCGGTCGCCTTCATATTGATCAGGACCTGATGGATGAGCTCGTCCGCATCAACGAAGCGGTAAAACCTGCCGACATTCTCCTGGTGGCGGATGCCATGACCGGCCAGGACGCTGTCAATATTGCCCAATCCTTCAACGAGGCTTTGGATATCGGCGGGGTTATCCTCACCAAAATGGATGGGGATGCAAGGGGCGGTGCCGCCCTGTCCATCAAGGAAATTACCGGCAAACCGATCAAATTTATCGGGGTCGGCGAGAAATTAAACGCGCTGGAACCGTTTCATCCGGACAGGCTGGCCTCCAGCATCCTGGGCATGGGGGATGTTCTGACGCTGATCGAAAAGGCCCAGGACGTTGTTGATGAGAAAAAGGCTGCGGAGCTTGAAAAAAAGCTCCGAAAAAACCAGTTTACCCTGGAAGATTTTCGCGATCAAATGCGCCAGGTACGCAAAATGGGGTCGCTGGGCGATATAATGAAAATGATTCCCGGCATGGGTAAACTCAAGCAGATGAAAAATATGGACCTGGACGAGACAGAACTTGTCCGGATTGAGGCCATTATCAATTCGATGACACCTCTGGAGCGACGACGCCATGGAATCATCAACGGCAGTCGCCGTCGACGAATTGCCAAGGGCAGCGGAACCCGGGTTCAGGATGTCAACCGGCTGTTAAAAGACTATACCCAATTATTGAAAATGCTTAAAAAGATCAACAAGGGCGGCATGCCCGGATTCCCGCAGGGAATGCCGCCGTTTTGAGGGAGAAAGGAAATCATGGCAGTTAAAATCAGATTGGCCAGACATGGCGCAAAGAAAAAACCCTTTTACCGAATCGTCGTCGCTGACAGCGAGAGTCCACGTGATGGCAAATTCCTGGAAAATGTAGGCACCTATGATCCGGCCTATGATCCGGCCAAGATCATCATAAAAACGGACAGAGTTCGATATTGGATGGATCAGGGCGCTCTTCCAACCGGTACCGTGCGAAGCCTGTTAAAAAAAGAAGGTTTTTCTAGGGAATTGCCACAATGAAAGAACTGATCGGCTACATCGCTCAAGCACTGGTGGACCATCCGGAACAAGTTAATGTCAGTGAGGTTGAGGGAGATCAGAAAGACGTTTTAGAACTAAAAGTAGCCAAAGAGGATATCGGAAAAGTCATCGGCAAACAGGGCAGAACGGCCAGAGCAATGCGGACCATTCTCAGTGCCGCTTCGGCCAAGACCAAAAAACGCACCGTCCTGGAAATAGTTGAATAATTCCGGAACAAAACAGGAACACGTCCTCATTGGAAAAATCGTCGGTATCCATGGTATTAAGGGCACAAATAAGCTGCGTTCCTACGCGGAGTCATTGTCGGTGTTCTCGCCCGGTCGTTCGATCCTCGTTCGCGATCTTCGCGGCCGGGAAGCAAGCTATGAAATACACTGGGTAAAACCGCATACCGGAACCCCGCTTGTATCGTTTAAAGGGATTGCCAATCGCGACCAGGCCAAAACATTAATCGGCGCGGAGCTGTTCATCCCGCAATCAGAACTGCCCGAATTGGATGAGGATACCTATTACTGGTATGATTTAATCGGAATCGAGGTGGTTACGGTGACAGGAGAATCTCTCGGTCGGATTGAATCGATTATCGAAACCGGCAGCAATGATGTCTATGTCGTCAAGAGCAATGAAACGGAAGTGTTGATACCGGCCCTGGAATCGGTGGTGCTGGAGATTGATTTGGAGCATAAGCGAATGCAGGTTGATCTGCCTGAAGGTCTGGATTAGTTGATTGGGAAATTAGTTGAATAGTTGATTAAGTAAAAATAAATTGGATCCCATCACGAATCAACCCGTCAACCAGCTAACCAGTCAACTGAAAACAATGTATTTTAAAGTACTAACGATTTTCCCGGAAATGTTTGACCCATTCTGGGCCCATGGGATTATTCGTCGGGCAATCGAACACCAAATAATTTTTACCTCGACCACCAACATCAGAGACTACGCCCGGGACCGACACCAGGTGACTGATGACAGACCGTACGGCGGCGGCAGCGGCATGGTAATGAAACCCGAGCCTTTGGCCGGCGCAATTCGAATGGCGACTCGGGAGATACCAGCGGCCGGAACGGTCTTGTTGACGCCCCAGGGAAGGCCTTTCGATCAGAATATGGCCAGAGAACTGGCGGCGTTGGACGGGCTGGTTTTGATTTGTGGGCGCTACGAGGGTGTCGATGAACGCATCTGTCACGATCTCATCGATTATGAAATTTCAATTGGTGACTATGTGCTCACCGGCGGCGAGTTGGCAGCCATGATCATTGTTGATGCTGTCACGCGGCTGATACCCGGCGCCCTTGGCGGTCAGGATGCGGCCCAAAATGACTCTTTCTCAAACGGACTGCTGGAACATGCGCACTACACTCGGCCACGAAATTATGAGGGGCGGGAAGTCCCCGAAGTTCTGCTGTCCGGCCATCATCAGGAAATTGAAAGATGGCGGCTCGAATCATCTTTGATGCGGACGCTGTTAAAGAGATCGGATTTGTTGCGGCAGAAAAACCTTGACCGCAAGGAAATCAAAATTCTGGAAAAGTGGCAGCAGGAGATAAATGAAGTTTTAGAGCTTCATCATAAGAAAGAAGGTAAAGCCTTAATGTAGCTGTTATTGGTTATTCGTTATTAGATCATATTGATTTCTTCATTTTACATTTCTACGACAGATGAAATATAAGAAATGAAAAAACTATGCCCAATATCTACGTGGCCTTAACCCATTATCCGGTTGTCAATAAGCGGGGCGACATCATCGCCTCGGCGTTGACCAACTTGGATTTACACGACATTGCCAGGGCAGCGAAGACATATGGGGTAAAATCTTTCTATATAGTTACCCCGCTTTCTGATCAGAAAGCACTTGCAAATAAAATCATAGCGCATTGGACCGCAGGTGCCGGAGCAGTCTATAACCCGGCCAGACGCAGCGCTCTTGAATTGATCAAGGTTAAGGATTCTATTGGGGATGTCAGAGACGACATCAAAAGTATAGAAGACAGTTACCCGAAAACAGTTACAACCTGTGCCCGGAGGTATCCGGCAAACATCGGTTACGCAGAATTCAGAGACATTATCGAAGACGGCATACCGCACCTGCTGATCTTCGGCACTGCTTGGGGGTTGGCTGAGTCGGTCATATCCGAAGCGGATTTCGTGCTGGAGCCCATTGCGGGCGCAACGGGTTATAACCATCTGTCGGTTCGCTCGGCGGCGGCAATTATACTGGACAGACTTTTGGGACCAGGAAAATAAAGTTAATTGGAGGAGAAATGAAAAAAATAGAAAAATTAGAAAAAGAGCAATTGCGCATGGATTTGCCTGCTTTCGGACCCGGTGACACGGTCAAAGTCCATGTAAAAATAAAAGAAGGCGAAAAAGAGCGTATTCAAGCCTTCCAAGGGGTTGTCATCTCCAAACGCAAAGGCTCCACCAATGCGACATTTACTGTGCGCAAGGTTTCTTATGGCATTGGTGTGGAACGTATCTTCCCGACCCATTCACCGATTATCGATAAAATAGAAGTCGTTACACGTGGTCGTGTACGACGCGCCAAAATATACTATCTGCGCAAACTTAAAGGTAAAGCCGCTAGGATCAAAGAACGACGGTTTAATTAAACCCAGGAATCAGAGAAGAGATGTCATCTGTAATCCGATGAAAGATTTGTGGGTTTTTGAAAAAGAAGCCATCGGAAAAGGCTGCAAGAATATCGCAGGCATTGACGAAGCCGGCCGAGGTCCCCTGGCCGGCCCTGTTGTTTCGGCGGCCGTAATCCTACCCGTCACGTTCCGAAATTCAGAAATCACCGACTCAAAAAAACTATCTCCTCCAAAGCGTCAGCGGCTCTATGATGTCATCTATGCCCAAGCCGTTTCAATCGGCATCGGAATTGTGGATCCGATAGAAATAGATCGAATCAACATTTTGCAGGCCTCCTTGCTGGCCATGGCCATGACGGTCGAGAACCTTGCCCCCCGGCCCGACTATCTGCTGATCGACGGAATTTTTCCCATCTCAAGCGACCTGCCCCAGCAACCGATTGCCAAAGGTGACGCCTTAAGTATCTCGATTGCCGCAGCCTCAATCATTGCCAAAGTCACCCGTGACCACCTGATGCAAAAATACCATCATTACTATCCCCAGTTCGGTTTTCAAAAACACAAAGGATATCCAACCCGGGCGCACCGGGAAGCCATCCGGAAATACGGCCACTGTCCCATCCACCGAAAAAGCTTTAAAGGGGTCAAGGAATACGTTTAGCCTTTGTTATGTGACTTTTTCTACCATTTTCCACCTTTTGGGCCACATGATGCCCAGTTTAACAGTCCGAACTTTGGTCGGTGTTTTATATTTTGAGTTTAAAGCCTTCATGTGTCGCCTGGAATCCAAATGATTCATAAAATCTCAAAGCATCTGGACGCTGTTTATCAGATGTTAGCTGAACAATGTTGCAATTTTTTAATTTCTATAATTTTTCAAAAGGATGTTCCAATTGTATATATTTAAAAATTTAACATTCATAAATAGTTTTAACGGGCGCGCCCTCAACTTCCTGCGAAATTTTATCGATGGTATGTTTGAAAAATGTACAATAGCATATAATTCCGTGCGGCCTAAATCGTCCAAATGTTTATATATTTGATATTTGAGGTATGGAGCCAGAGACCTCCCCCGATAGGCACTCAAGGTTCTTTGTCCGAACAAATATGCTTCATTTTCTTTGAGTTCAAAAGAAAAAGAATACACGGCGTTATCGCATTTTCGCAGATTGTACCAGGCCCAAGCAATAAATTTGTCTTTATATTTAATGCCCATACATTTACATCCATCTGATAACATCTGCAACATCTTCTCTTCTGAATAATCCCTCTCGGCTTTCACAGCCAGGGATGCCATATCAGTCGATGTGAGGTGTCCAACTTCTATTGGCTGAATTTTAGGTTGAATATCCAAATCAACATTACCAAATAAACCTTCTTTAAAAAGATAGAAAAGGCTGAGTTCGAACTTCTTCTTCTTCAACCCGGCATAAATTAAGTTTAAAATAAAACCATCTCTTTTGCTCTGTTTAACTTTGTTTAAGATTTCTTTCAATTGATTCATAAACATAAATTGTTTTTATTATCAGTTGTTTAACGTAGCTGACGCCATAGTGCGCCCGCAAAACAAAAATATGAGCTATTCTTTTTAAATTGTAGTTTCCGCCAAGTGAGAACACCATCATAGCCTTCTCCTTGTTTAATATACTAACCGTTGCCATTTTCCAACTCGACGCCCAGGCCATCGGCGATGCGATTGACAAAGGCATAGTAGGCCGTTATGGCGCATATGTCGTGGATGGCCCGGTCGTCAAATCCTTGCGCACGCAGAGAGCTGACGTCCGCTTCAATCATATCTCCAGGCGCGCGGGTGAGTTTAACGGCATAATCCAACATGGCAAGATCAGCTGCATGTAAGTCAGCCTTGCGGTAATTCGAGACCAATGAGGTCAGCAGTTTTTCCCGATCGGCACTTACCACGCCTTTAACTTCCAACAATCGACGAAGCCCCGCCCCGTGATGGTGCAGTCAATAGCGACATTTGTCTTCCGCCGATACGACCACAACGATCATTTCCAGCTGAATTCGGCTCAAAGGTCCTTTACTGGGCATCAACTGTATATATAGGTCATAGTGCTGCCGCATTGTCCGGCTGTGAACCCCGTGGATCCTGAGAATGTTGTCCTGATCCGGGACCCGGTCATCTGGCGGAATCATTTCTTCAGCTATGTAATCGATGTATGCCATTTTCGACTCCTAAATCTTATCTTTATTGTATCATTAAATTCCTGGATATTGCACGAGTCGGAGGTTTTCATAGGCAAGGCGTCTAAAGGTGACGTCGTAGTTCTTTACTTCAAACCCTTAGCAACGCAGCATATGGAAGCCTCCGGCTCGCCCGACTTGTTGGGGCGTAGCTGAAAGCGAAGCCAAAAGGGTGAAAATTAATAAGATTAAAACGATCATCGTCCTTTTTACCTATAGAGTATTTTTCTTTACTTTCTAAATTCTCGCAAACTGTTGTTATTTATTATTTTTTCGACTTCACATTAATTTTCATGCAAATTCAGGAAATTATTTCGTGATAAGTATCTCTCCTCCACTCAAATCTGCAATAGCATGGATGAAACTATCTTTTTTATTTTTAGGGAGTTCAATTTTAAATGAAACGTCCGCCTCATATTTTGCCTCAATAATCTCAGAATTAAAGGATTCAATCATTTGTTTAACAGCAATGATTTTCGAATAATCTAAAATAGCTGTTAAGGTGATAACATCCCTTTTCTCTTTAATAGACAGGCCTGCAAGTGCGTTTTTGACAGAACCAGAATAAGCTCTTACAAGTCCTCCTGTTCCAAGTTTTGTACCTCCGAAATACCTTGTGACAACCGCAACTATTTCTCCAATTTCAGAATGCAAGAGAACTGTAAGGATTGGTTTTCCTGCTGTTCCGTGAGGCTCTCCATCATCGCTCATTCCTATTCGGGCGGTATCCCCAGGAGGGCCTGCAACATATGCCCAGCAATTATGTGTTGCATCTGGAAATTCATTTTTAATAATCGAAATGAAAGCCTTTGCATCCTCTTCAGTAAAAGCATGCGCCACTGTGGCGATAAACCGACTCCGTTTTATGGTTTCTTCGGTTCGGTAAAGTTTTGCAGGAATTTTATACATCCGAAATTATATTTAATTTTATTTCGAAAATTGACCTTGCTTAATGCATTCTTCGTTTGCGTACACGACAAATGAAAAGACCATTAAATTCTCTTTAGCATTCTCCGCCGCTTTTTGATACAGCGAAGCAATTGAATTTTCGTTTAAAACGTAGTCGCATAAATCCGGCCGCTCCCAGAACTTCCAAGTCGTATAACGATTCAGCGATTTTTTGACAATATCGCTTTTTTCTTCCTGACTTAACGCTAGGTATTCGTTTCCGGAAAGCGACTTCAGTCTTTCTTCAATTCTTTGGTCGCTACAACTGAAGACGCATGCCAGCATGAATAGCAACGAAACGCTCTTGATAAAGGATCCTTTCATTCTTGGGCCCATATGCATCTTGACGCCGAACGGAAAGTTAAGTTGTTGGTAGGGGAAACTATGATGATTAAAGTGGGGATATTAGTAACAAATTTGGGTCACATTTTAAATATTAAATGTTTTGTTCGAATATTTAATATTTAAAATGTGACCCTTTTCTTTTCCCCTGTTAGGCTTTTTTTCGGTCCTCAACACGTATCTCCATTGCGATGCGACCCCATCCACCACACTCCAATCCCACATCAAAACAAGCGGCTCTTTTAAATCTCATTTCATTGGGATCAACACCTGCACAAATTAGCTCACCCGCAGTGAAAATTTGCATTGTAATAGCGTTCAGAGCATAGACACATATTCTTTTCGGGCACAATTTAGTTAAGAGATTTCCCGCCCCATCAAAATAAAACTCATCGCCAACCTTGTGTTGACTATTACATCCATGCGAATCGACAACCTCTACGATGATTGTCTTCTTTTGGACCTCTGGAGCTATATTTAGAACATCCTCATTTCTGGGATTTTCCCTGAATATCTTCATTTCCTCATCGTTATATCCTAGTCGGTTCTTAATAAATTTCCACTTTATTGCACTCCACGCTACATCTCGAATGCCCATTTTCATTTCTCCTGTTGGCCAGTATATTAAGGTTTATTCTAAGTTTTCTACATCGGCCAAGTCCTGTGGACGGCCGGTAGCACGTTTGTTTTTCTTTAAGCTTTCAATATCAATAAAATTTATTGGAAGACCTCGAATTTCAACTTCAACTCTTGTATTGTAACAATCTTCAAAGTTCATATCCTTTAATGTCGTCAAAATATCAATCCGATTGGGAGGATAGCCTAATTGAATTATCTGATCGCTCTCAAGAAAGTCTTCGGATTTGAGACCTAGTGATCCAAAACCGAATTTTATGAGGGCGTCTAAGATCTTATTAGCGTTTTCTGGTGACAATCCTATCCATACATCAAGATCTTTTGTATATCGTGGATGCCCATGAAATGCGACGGCATATCCACCAACTACCAAATATCTAACCTCATTTTCGTTTAACAATTCGATAAATTCTCTGAAATCCTTGTTCAGCATTATATCTCCATAAATTGTATTCTTTTCGGATGTTCTCTAAGGCTTCTAAGCGCTCCTCATATGATCTTGATTGCCAATATAAAAAATCATTGGGCTGTTCATCTATTTT
>JARFPZ010000642.1 GCA_029288035.1 Desulfosarcina sp. | reverse complement strand
AAACGACTTGCACATCATTCGTATCGGTGACGAACGTTACGAAATTCCAGATGCTGTCGTCCTGGGCGGCTGACATCCTATTTCTGAGGCACACACCATGGAACTCCTCGCGTCGCTATTCGTCGGTAAGCCGCTGAACATCTTGGCCTTGGCCGTTCTTTTTTTTCGCGGGATATCTCGCACTGCGGTTCTCGGCGCCCGGAATTTCCCGACATCCACGCTCTATGCTAATCGCCTCCGCCGCTTGGGGACTTTATGCAGCATGGGAGTGGCTGGTTCAGATCAAGACACCTGAAGCGAACATCCGGGTTGACCTGATGGTGATCTGGCCGGTGCTGGCAATTCTCTCAGCGTGGGCGCTTTTCCGCGCGTTTCGATAGTAACGCCTCATCGTTCGCCGTTTGGTGGCGGAGCCGCTTACAACCCTCTGCTCTAAAACTCGGCAGATTTTCGAGATCCGAAAATCTTTTCCACATGTGGTTGCGATAAGAGTTTGTCTGTATTAATTTGTATGATCGTAAAATACAACAGTTTGAATGCAGTTTATCCGGCGTTGCCCTTTCCTGTTGATTTTGGATTTGATAAGAGATTCACTCATGCAATAAGGCGAGTGCATATAAGACGTATGTGTGTTGATCGTGCATTAATGCATTGGGCAGTAAACAATCAATTTTGGCTTTTGCCAGAGCTTATTAATGTTAATCATCAGAACGGAAGGAGGATTTCATGGTAAAATTGAAAATTTTTATTCTTGTAATTGGAGCTGTTTTTTTTATGTTCGGGCAGCTGACACCGGCAATCGGCCAGACAACCTCATCGGATGTTTCAAAAGAAGCCAAGGAAGCCTGGGAGACCTTCAAGGCTTATCTGGCACATCAGAAGGATGAGGCTGTTGCAGACGGCAAAATGCTCTTGAAGAAAGCCGACACAAAGATCGAGGAATTGGAAGGCGACGCCGCCAAAGCATCTGGCGATGCCAAGGTCGAATATGAAAAGACGATAAAAAAACTCAAAGAGATGCGGGCGCACGCGGCGAAAAAACTTGACGAGCTCGGAAATTCCTCTTCAGATGCATGGGACGCTACAAAGGACGGATTCGTTGAAGCTTACAAAGATCTTTACGATGCATACAAGGAGGCTGTCAGCAAATTCAAGTAATCGGCGCAAGTCACGCCTAAAAAATAACACTACACGAATTGGGTTGGATGCTGAACACAAGCTCAGCTCCAACCCGATTTGCGTGTTTAAAAGGAAAAAAGATACATGAAAGAATTTCGCCGAACGGTTTTTATTATCATCACTCTTTTTGTAATTTCCAGCTGCAGTTCAAAAGGCGAGTTGCGCGTTCAACACAACCTTGATACCCACATCGACCACGGGGCTGTAGCTTCACTATCCGTGCAACCTGATGAAAGGGTTAAAAAATCCGAATCCATGCAAGAGGCAGTGCGGCGACTTCACAGCCAGCTTTTCAATCGCCTGGTCAGCGAAGGGGTGTTTGTCCGGGTAGTTCAGGCCGGAGAAGCTGCCACGTACGACGTTCAGGTGCGTCTGCTGACAGCATCGGAAGTTTCACAGGGCGCCCGTATTTTATTTGGTGTGCTGGCCGGCGCCAATGAGCTTGCCCTTCAGGTGGATGTTTTTGAAACGGCCAGCCGCAATCTGGTGGTGTCTTTTACAGCAAAAGGAGAATCCGCTTCGCACCCGTTGTCCTCGGAAAACGACATGGATGATGCCATCCGGGAGGCAGTTGACGAAGTGATCCTTGAATTGAACAGTTAGAACGCCAATTTTGGACATGCAACACCAAAGTCCGTCCGTTGGAAAATGAAGCAGACTATGAGCTCCATAGCGGCGAGAGCTGAGTGAAGGTAGATGATAATTATTTCAAAAAGCAGAAGGGAAATTTACAATCAATGCGGAGCGCTAGTTTCACCTGGAATAACCACAAAAGTCTCATATTAAAAATTTCAAATATTACGAGAATCTTATTGCTCTTAATTTTCGCAATAGAGCTCACCGGCTGCGCCACGACGCAGATGCCTTCGTCCTTCAAGCCGCGTTCGGTTAACGAAATCAAATTCCGCGATCGGGCCCAAAGCAAATCCGATACCGAAATACGTGTGTCCGCTGCTGTTCCAACCGCAGAGGAAACCATAGAACTGTTCAATGCAGATTTGATCAGACGGGAAATTCAGCCGGTCTGGGTAAAAGTCGAAAATCACAGCGAGCATACATATTATCTGATGTCCACTGCCACCGATCCGAATTACTTTTCACCGCTGGAGGCGGCATATGCTGACTCGGGTGGTCTCAGCCTATCCCATCGAAACGACATGGAACATTATTTCAGATGGATGAACTTCAAAAACCCCATTTTGCCCCATACGGCGGTTTCCGGGTTCGTATTCACCAACCTGGATGAAGGCGAAAAGGTGGTACAAATCACCCTGATTGCGGACGAGCAGGTAAAATTTTTTACCTTTTTCCTGCAAATACCCGGCATGCGGGTCGACTACAAAATGGTTGACTTCCAAAGCCTCTATCCGGAGGATCAAATTAAAGAATTAAACGAGGACGAACTGAGGACGGCCCTGGAAAAATTGCCGTGCTGCACCACCAACCAGGATGAAACGGCGTTGGGAGATCCCATCAACCTTGTGGTCATCGGGGATTTCAAGGACATCGCTGCCGCCTTTGCTCGCAGAGGTTGGCTGCCGGCTGAAGAAACCTATGCCACGGCTGCATGGAAAACGATAAAATCATTTTTATTCGGCTCACGGTACCGGTATTCACCGGTCAGTCCCCTTTATTTTTTCGAACGACACCAGGATTTGGCCCGCCAGAAGCCTCGCCACGATATCCATGAGCGCAACCATCTGCGGCTCTGGTACACTCGCTTTCGCTACCAGGACAGACCGGTCTTCGTGGGGCAAGTAAGCCGGGATATCGGTGTGCGTTTTACCATGAAAGCCAGACCCCCCGTCACGCATAAGATCGATCCTGATATTGATGAGGCGCGTCATGCGCTGGTCGAAGACCTCATATTTTCGCAGATGCTTGCCAAGGTCGGCTGGGTGAAAGGCGTGGGGCCTGCCCGGCCCACTAAACCCAGGACCAACCTGACCGGCGATCCGTACTTTACAGATGGCTATCGCACCGTGTTGATCATCGATCAGGGCCCATCGCTTTGGATCAGGTCAAGGCACTGGATTGGGATCGGCCCAGGACTTTCCATCTGGGATCTTAAAGCAATGACTGGGCGAGCATCAAACGGTACAGTGATGAGGTTTCAATGAAAAGACTGATGACAATCATTTTAGCCGCCTGCTTTATCGCGGGTGGGCATTTGAACGCCAATGCGGACGAGATTCATGCTAAAGAAGTGTATATCATCATCGGCAGCGGAGATTTTTCCGGAGTTTATTTTCCCACCGGATTGGCCATCGCAAAAATGATCAATGAGCGACGCTCCGAATATCATGTCCGAGCCACGGTCGAGTCCACGCCGGGTTCGGTGTTTCACCTTAATGCAATTTTGGCCGGGTATATGGATTTCGGTATGACGCAGGCCGATAAACAGTATCATGCGGTCAATGGGCTGTCCGAGTGGGCGAAAAAGGGCCCCCAAAAGGAGCTGCGAAGCGTATTCAGCATCTACCATGAAGCGCTGACCCTGTTGGCTGCCGTGGATGCAGACATTCAAACCATTGCAGATCTGAAAGGGAAAAGGGTCAGTTTGGGCAATCCGGGCTCCAACCAGCACCGGATGGTCGTCGAGGCCCTCGATCCAAACCGGGATATTCTCGCACAAACGGCAATTGCCAATGAGGATCCCGAGCTGCTTCAGGATAACCGTATTGATGCCTATTTTTTCACTGTCGGACATCCGAACGAGCTTGTTCGAAAGACGCTGTCCGTCGGTCGCAAGGCACGGATCGTCCCGATATCCGGCCCTGCCATTGACAAGCTGGTGGCTGACAATCAATTTTATACAAAAATGTCGATACAGGCGAAGAGGCTTTATAACGACCTGGCAGGTCCGCTGGATGAAGTGCCCACCTTCGGCGTTATGGCGACCCTGTGCACCTCCTCCGGGGTCCCTTAAGAAGTGGTTTACACGCTAACAAAAATTATATTCGAAAATATGGTTGACTTTCGGCGTCAGCATCCCGTGCTGGCCGGCTTTAAAGGGGAGCAATTGTTTTATGGGCTCAGTGCTCCCATACATCGAGGTGCACTGAAGTATTTCAATGAAGCCGGTTTGATAAAATAAGACCGATAGCAGAAACAACCCGGTCATCTATAGCTGTTACCGCTGGTCGTATACGTCCGATCTCCGTTTATCGACGTTTCGCAGTGGTCCAGAGCTGGTCGACGGGTCCGTCATTTGCTG
>JARFPZ010000433.1 GCA_029288035.1 Desulfosarcina sp. | reverse complement strand
CTCACGGCACTCAAACACCTTTTGCATGGCGGCCGCGTATTGCTCCATTTCAAACATGTTGACCGACAGACCTTTCAGGGCAAGATCCGCTGCTATGGTATGGGAACCGTTCCCACCTCCCATCACCGCTACTTTCATCGGGTTCATTTAAACTCCCTTACTCCAATCCGGACAAGCCGGAATTGAATATTGATGATTAAAGATTTGTTGACATAAAAAACCAGCTATTGGTCTAAGTGAATGGTTGATCCAGTGACCATGGCGACGGCGCTCAGCATCAGGCATAGGGCAGATCACTTTCCATCAGAGGCAGGACCGTACCTACCCCTAAGGCGTTGGCCCTGGTATATATTTCCATTGCCATGGCCACATCTTCGATAGCCAAACCGTAATTAAAATCGATGATACGTTCCTTTTCGCTCCGACGTCCCGGTTTTTCCCCCGCGACGATCTCCCCCAACTCAAAATACCGGTTTGGCAGAGGGCCGTCAAACCCACCGACCTCCCGGTGAGCCTGGTTAAGCTGTCGCCAATCATCGGTAACGAACGTATCCACCTTATGCAACGTCCGATTTTCCCACCCGCGGTGATGGACCGGCAGCACCAGCGCACCCTCTGAAACCCAATTCTCTTTGAAAATCGGTTTGTCGAGTCTGCCTGTGGCTGTGACGACAACCTGGGCGCCTTCGATGACATCCCTTGCAGATTCTCCAACCTCGATATTTAACCCAGGTACTGTCGAGAGAGTGGATACAAACCCATTTAGTGTCCGAGAATTAATATCGAATACCCGGGCGGTCTCCATGGTGGGCAATACGACGTCCAGGGCCAATAAATTATACCTTCCCTGGATCCCGGCCCCGACGATACCGACGACACTGGCATCTTTGGCGGCAAGGTATTTGGCGGCCACGGCCGAGGCGGCCCCGGTCCGCATGGCCGTGAGCCAACGGCAGTCCATCACGGCCAGGGGTTGGCCGGTTTGGACTTCATTTAGAATACAAAGACCCATCACCGGTGGCAGGCCAAGGGTAGTGTTGCTGGAAAAACTGCTGACCCATTTGAGCCCGGCAGCCTTTTTCCGGGAAAGATATCCCGGCATGGCATGAATAAAGGCTTTCCCGGGATGAATGCCGGGTTTGGGTGGATTTTCAGTTTCACCCAGCCCATGCTCCCTAATGGCATCCTCCACGATCGGTATCGTCTCCGCCATGGTGATCCCAACGGATATAACGTCTTCCTGGGATAAATATAACAGTTCGATTCTCTTCAAAACGCAACCTTTGACCGTCAGATTCTCAAAGTTCAATCTGCAAAGCAGAAATTATAATGAATCCATCAATTTTTCTATATTCTCCACCCGGGCGATTCTCTCGTAGCGAAATATTTTTTCCTCATGGGAACCGAGCAGTTCGGGTGATGTGCGTTCCTCTCTAAGATCGCAAAGCTTGGTCGCCCCCCAGAGAATCCAATGCAAAGAAACCATGGGTTCTCTGATGCGAATTTTTTTTCTCAGAAGCTCGGCGCTCTTACCTCGTATACGGGCATATTCTTCGATAAAGGCTTCCCGTTCCGCCGCGTTGAGAACATGAGGCGAACACCACAGCTCAGCGGGCTCGGAAAGGAAACAGCTCAGGTCGTAAGAGCAATCGTCTACCCTGGGCTTTTCCCAGTCAATCATTCTGAGCCCCTCCGCCGTCCTGATAAAATTATCGCAGCCCACATCCGTATGATTCAAGCTGTCGGCCTGGAAAGGAAGGTCTGATTTCGATATTCGTAATCCGATTTCTTCCAAAGTCCGTTCAGATTGGGTAATTATCTTTTCTTCCGCCGTTTTCCTGGTTTTGTAATGAGCGATATCGTTTTGAACAAACTCATAGGTATCTTTCAGGGGGTCCGGCCAGGAAATAAAGTTGACGCCATGATGATCTAGGGAATGAAGTTTTGCCAATGAGGCGGCCACTTGCGGTAGGTATGACTTTTCGAGCAATAAATACGGGCCTTCCAGATACTGCTCAATCAGAATATCAAACTCGAAATACTGTCTGGTATCGTCGAGATGATAGACATCCGGCGCAAGCCCATGGCCCTGGAGAAACTTCAACGTGTCGTATTCGTATTGAACCTGTCTGCTGAGCCCACTTTGCTGATCGATGTTAACCCGAAAAATAAAATCTTTGGTTTCCACACTGATATGGAAATTCAGATTATAGGATCCCGGGGTCATTTTATGGATTTCTAGCGATTCCATATTTCGTACTCACAGAATTCCCGGCGCAATGTTTTTCAGGTACTTTTCGATACGTTTTTGCAAACCGATCGCCGTCGAGTTGCAGACTCCGCCGCCTGCCCTTTTCATTTCAGCACCTTGTCACCGAGTTTCTTCAGCACTTTTTGAATATGATTCTTTAAGGCTTGGCCGGCTCGCTGTCCATCCCGTTTCCTCAAAGCATCCACCACTTCCCTGTGATCGATGAATTGGTCCAAGAGCTCCTGTTTGCTGAAAATTTGATAGTGCCAGAATCTGGCCGAAACACCTTGCAGTTCATGAAGCACACCAATCAATTTAGGATTGTGGGTGGCCGCGTAGACGAGATTATGAAAATCGAATTCACATTGCATCAGCTCTTTCAGGTTTTCACAATCTTGTTCTTCCAGTTCGCTGACCTGCTTTAAAATTTTTCCGAGGGATTCCAGTTCTTCCGCGGTAATTCTTTCGGCAGCCAGTTCTCCGGCCAATCCTTCAAGAACAGTTCGAATCTCAATGTTATGTTTGTAAATATTGATGTCGACCGGTGAGACGATGGTTCCGGATCGGGAGAACCGCTGGATGAGACCGTCTCGTTGCAGTTGTAGCAACACTTCCCGCATAGGCGTCCGCCCTAACCCATAATGGTCCATCAACGCCTTTTCGTTTAAAGGCGCCATCGGTTTGAGTTCATGGGTGACGATCCGGTACCTGAGATCCCTGTAGGTTTCATCTTTCTTCGAGGTCATGGCAAGAATGACTCCCCCAAAAGGCACGCTGGTAGAACGCTGATAATATTCTAATTAAAAGAATATTGATATATCAGAATAAAAATTTTAGTATATTAATTTGACACCGCTGTCAAGTCTAAATTCAGAACTACGGATGTGTCGTAAAATCGGATGCAACAGAAATTCAGGTCAGGAGCCCTGAAATTCAGAACTACCGACGTGTCGTAAAATCTGATGATTTGACAATAATTTTAAGTTGAGTTAATCACGCTCAATCAGCGACCACCACCAGAGCTGGGGGTATGAGGATGACCCTTATAAGGGACCGGAGCTACCTCTGCTGGTGGCCGCTGATTTTTAAACGTGATGGGAATATTGAACCTAAGCACTTTACCATTAACAATGTTCGTGAATTCGCAATTAGAGTCTACACAAATCCGAAAAAGGGAGGGCCGCGTGCATGGCAAAAAAGATTGTTTGTTACTGCCAGGATTTAACGGAGTCGGATCTTATTCGGGCAATTGAGGAAGGGTATGACCACATCGAAATGCTGAAACGGTATACCGGTGCATTTATGGGGACCTGCCAGGGGAAAATGTGCGGTCTGAATGTTTTAAAGGTGTTCGCAGAAAAAACCGGGCAATCCATCGAGGACCTCCGGGTGCCGACAATGCGTCCTCCGGTGGATCCCATACCCCTGGGATGGCTGGCAGTCGAAGACGAGTGAGGTGAAGATGCGCAAACATTATGATGTGGTTATTGTCGGTGGCGGAATCCAGGGTTTGTCGCTGGCCTACTACCTTGCCCGGGACAGTTCGCAGCGGGTGGTAGTTTTTGAAAAGGGCTATCTGGGCTGCGGTGCCAGTGGTCGCAACGGTGAGATGATCCGTTCGGCTTTTGGATCCCGGCAATGGATCGGACTTTGGAATAAAAGTCTTCAATTATGGGAGAATCTGGCAGCTGAACTGGGTTTTAATGTCATGTTTACCCGTCACGGGTATATGATCCTTGCAACGAAACCTGAAGAATTTGACGCCTTAAAGCAAAATCAGAAAACGCAGCGTGAGCATGGCCTGACAACCACGCTTTTGGATGCTGAGGAGGTGATGCGACTGATCCCGGCTATGAATCCCGCTGTGATTGCCGGCGGTCTTCTGCAAGCACAAGGCGGGTTTGCCAGACACGATGCGGCCATCTGGGGCTATGCCCGGGCCGCACGCCGATTGAGCGTTGATATTTTCCCAGCTACCGAGGTCATGGATATCGTGATTAAATCGGGTCGCGTTCAATCCGTAAAAACATCTGGTGGAGAGGTTGAGACCCGAACAGTTGTCAATGTCGCCGGAGCCCATGATCAGAGAATTTCTAAAATGGCAGGGATAGAATTACCCACCGAAGTCCACCGCATTGAAGTCATGGTCACCGAACCCATAAAGCCATTTCTAACGAAAGCGGTCTCTGCTCCTGGGCTGCTGTGCTATATGCATCAATCAGCCCGGGGTGAGTTTATCGGCGGTGCCGAGAAGGATGATTTCGTGCCCTCCACCAGCATGAAAAACTCCCTGGGCACAACCTGCGCCATCGCCTTCAAATACGTCAGGATTTTTCCGCAGCTAGCCGGGGTTCGGATGATGCGGCAATGGACGGGATTGGTCAGCCAGACGCCCGATCATGCACCGATAATGGGACCTGTGCCTGAAATTGAAGGGTTTATTTTGTCTGTGGCCTGGGGCGGATATGGGTTCATGGGCGGTCCCGGGGGCGGAAAGGCGCTGTCCGAATATATCATCACGGGTGAAGTACCCCCCGAAATTCGCCCTTTCAACGCGGAGAGATTTGAAACAGGAAAATTGGTCATTGAGCCGGCAATCATTAGAAAGGAGCATTGATAAGATGACAACGGATCTGCGCATATGGAACCATCCCCACCTTAAATCTGAACGCGGGGAGGCCATCATGTTTCAATTCGACGGTAGACCGGTTGCCGGCTACAGGGGCGAAACCATCGCCGCGGCCTTATATGCCGAGGGCCTTCGGATATTCAGCCGTAGCTTCAAATATCACCGGCCCCGGAGCCTGTTTTGTCTTGCCGGTCATTGCTCCCATTGCCTGATGCGGGTAAACGGTATTCCCAATGTACGCACCTGTACCGTCGCTGTTCAGCCGGATATGAAGGTTGAATCCCAAAACGCCCGGCCGTCATTGAAATTTGATATTGCCGCCATATCAGGCTATCTGGATTTTCTGATTCGGCCCGGGTTTCAGTACCGACGCTTTATCCGACCCAGATGGCTGTACCATATCTGGGAAAAATTTTTGCGAAGAATGGCCGGTATCGGTAAGCTGTCGGATGTCGAAAATCCTTCTTCGCCACGCAAGTTGTCGGCCAAGCCTGAAGTGGTTGTCGTCGGTGGCGGCATTGCAGGCTTATCGGCGACACTTCACGCGGCTCGGGCGGGGGCGCAAGTCTGGCTGATTGAAAAGGGAAACACCCTGGGCGGGAGAATTCAGTATGATACTTCCAAATTTCAACTGCCGGATTCTGACACCCGGCAGTGCGGGTTCGATATCGCCAAGAATTTAACTGAAGAAGTAATGCAGCATAGCAGTTGTCGCGTTGTCATAGCTGCAACAGCGTTTGCCTGGTATGATGAGAGCATATTAGCCGTCGTTCGGGAAGGCGAGCTCTGGGAACTGAAACCGAAATGTGTGGTGGTTGCAACGGGCAGCTATGAAAATCCAATGGTTTTTGAAAACAACGATCTTCCGGGGATTTTTCTGGCCGGAGGTCTGCAGCGACTGATGCACCGAGATCTTATCCGTCCCGGCAATAAAGCAGTGGTTGTCACCAACAACGACAGGGGCTATGGGATGGCACACCAGCTGATGGATGCCGGTGTTGCTGTCGCCGCTATCATCGATAACCGGCCGGACGAGAAAATTTGTTCATCAATAGAAGTTCAGAAAGCTAAGGATGCGGCAATCTCCATATTTCCCCAGCACGACATCGAAGCCGCCCTGGGTCGGCGATACATCAAAGGCGTTCGTATTAAGCCCCTAAATACGGAAACAGGCGGCAACCCTGCGCAGGAAATCAAGATTGCATGCGATGTACTTTGCATCGCCGGTTCTCGAATCCCGGCCAACGAACTCGTTTTCCAACGCACCAGCCAGGGAGAATATGTTCTGGAATCGCCGCATCAATTTACGCGCCGGCCGGTCACCACGTCGCATATGAGGGTCGACACCGACATGTATGTCGCCGGAGAAGCCAGCGGCAGTCAAAATCTAAAACAGTCCTGGATTGAAGGTAAGTTGGCCGGCCTTTCGGCAGCGCTGGATTTGGAATATGGCGGCGAGAAAACTGAAAGCGTTCGAAATGAAACTCAAGCGCTGCTGGAT
>JARFPZ010000519.1 GCA_029288035.1 Desulfosarcina sp. | reverse complement strand
TTGGCGATCATCTGCACAAACGAACTGTAAGGGGTCGTGATAACTTCACCGCCCTGTTCTTCAATAAAGTGAATCAGATTCTGGTTGATGACCTCGTTGTCCCGGACGTAGAGATCACCGAAAATAGCTACTTTCGGTCTTTGGCGGTCACTGTGAAAAACCGATCCGTCATGGATGGTCTCAATCGCCTCAAAACGGGACACCACCTCAGCCACAGCCTTTTCTTTGGATTGATTCCCGGAAAACGCCTCAACCAAAACGTCCATAGCCCCCTTGATAACCCGGTCCGTTGTTCCGCTAACCTTTTCATATGGCCTGATTTTACAGCCGATCCTGCGCACAAGCCCACCCACCATAAAGGCCAGGTAAGTATTCAAAGGCAGCTTCAAAGATATGTCGGCAAAAGATAGACTTCCGGTGTAAATTCCGACGTTTTCCATACCTTGACCGTAGGCATCCAGAAGCGTTTTGATATGATGGGGGAACAGGCCGAAATTGCAGGAAATCGTCGATGAAACCATCCATAGGGCTGTTTTGGCCGGGTCGAGCTGATGGGACTCAACATAATCGATAAATTCCTGGGCGATAATATTGAGCGGGATACACTGCCCGGAGTTGTATCGTAGACTTTTTTGAATACAGGTCGGCGTCTCTTCCATTAACCTTGCATCGATGCCGACACGCCGGAGACCGGCGACCACCAGCCTCAGGCTCAGATTGTCCCAGGCCGGTAAAACGAGGGTCTTATCGGCCAAGGTCTTTTCTCTACCCGCTATCAGAGCCGGAGTAGGTATTCTTGGTTTGGTTGTATTGGCAGCACGATAATGGTTTCCAAAAGATCGAACTGCCGCCTCGATACGGGTTTCATAGCCGGTGGTGGCATCGTGTTCGTCCAGTTGTAGTATCAGGTATGGTTTGGCATGAGATTCCATGATCTTTTTAAAATATTCGACCACAAAGGAATCCGGGCTGCACTTAAAAGATGTCATCAACACGGGATAGGCGTTCTTGGATTGTGCGATGATCTCCGCGGCTTCCAGTATTTTGGCGGCATAATGCCAATGCAGCTCATAGAGCAGCGGCTGAATCAATGCGACGTCCTGCCGACGGTAAGAAAGCATATCCTGATAAAACGCTTTGATACCCAGGGATGCAAATATATCCGGAATGCCTTTGTTCATCTGCGCGCACAGCACGGTATAGGGCCGGCCCAGCAAAACCGCGTGGATATCATTGCCTGTTTCGGTCAGGTGTTTCTTGTAAAGTTCTTTTAGTTTCAGTTGGCCGGATTTTTTGAATTCCAGGGCGCGGTCATACGCCGCAGACACTTCCAAAAAGCCGATGGGTATTTTTGATATGGATTTGAGCATCCGATATAGCTCAATCTTGGTGTGAAAGCTGCTGTAAAGATAGTTCAACAGGGGCATCAGTAATTTATGGTCGCTGCTGCTGATATCCGTTAACCGGCCGGCTGCCGCTGCGATGACGGAAGGAGAAAACTGGGTGTAATAACAATAATGCCGGCGCACGCCTTTTTCGGTTGCTTTTTTTTCAAAATAATAAGGCATAAATATAAAATCCACGCGCTCAGTGCCGGCCGGATTTGTCAGAAGATGTTTGATATGTCCGTGCAAGGCTGTCATGGGTGCGCAGAATTCAGCCGCCGTAATGTGCTTGCCCTCCTTTATGGCATTGCTGCATTTTTCGCTGGTAACTGTCTCTATGCCCAGCAGATTAAAAAATTTTTGCCACAACACCAGATCTTCATATAGGTGGAGTGCGGCCGGAATGCCGATGGTCAGCCCGGTTTGGCGTTTCGATTGCGGTTTAAACGACATCGCCTTTTTTCTTTCCCTGAGCAAGTCGAATCCGCAACGGTTGTTGCTGACGTAGTTGGCGGTAGCATAGTCTCGGCCACACAAAAAACCGTAGGCGACCCGCTCCCCACCAACATCAGCCAGGGTTAATTTGCAATGGTTGGTGCATAATTCGCAGACTTCGGATTGGATCGGTATCCTTTCTTTATAAAGGTCGAGGCCTCTGAATGTTGTGGAGGGGGTTTTTTGCTCTGACAGCAGGATTGCAGTCCCCAGTGCCCCGGTCAGATGGCAATAACGGGAAACATGGATCGGTTTTTTTAGCCGCTGTTCAAAGGCGGCCACCAGCGCTTTGTTTTTTGCCGTGGCCCCCTGAAAAAGAATGGTATTGCCGATATTATTTTCGATAGCCACTTTGGTTAAATAATTTTCCCTGACGGCGTGCAGAACCGATGCGAGTACCTCATTGACAGTGTAGCCTTCGGTCAGATAATGGTTCGTGTCTCTTTCCATAAACACCGTGCAGCGGTCGCTGACAAGCGGCGATCTTTGATTCTCTGTGCGGTCGGAAAATTCGTCCAGAGCACACCCCAGTTTGTGGGCCTGCTCTTCGATAAAACTACCCGTGCCGGCGGCACATACCGTGTTCATGATCGAAAATGTGACGGCGCCGTTTTTTAGGGTGGTGAATTTGGAGTCCTGCCCGCCAATTTCGATGATTGTGTCGACCTGCGGGTTGAGCTGGCAGGCAGCCCGGGCGTGGGCGGTGATCTCATCCACAATCAGGTCGGCGCCCATAATTTTTCCGGCAAATTTCCTGCCGGAACCGGTTGTACCGGCACCGATGACATTCAGGGACACCGCTTTTTTTCCCGCCATATCGGCAATTGCAGCAAAGATGTTTTGAATTGCCTCCACCGGTCTGGCTGCCGTCCGGGTATAAAACCCGGCCAGCACTGCCTGGTCGCTGCCCATCATCATCGCTTTCGTGCTGGTGGAACCGATGTCGAGTCCAAGATATATGTTGTATAATGTGCCAGGATCCAGTTTTTGGTAGATGTCTACTTCCACCGGATACCCGTTTTGGGAATCAGCCCATTGAAATTCAT
>JARFPZ010000387.1 GCA_029288035.1 Desulfosarcina sp. | reverse complement strand
GAAATTGAGAAGGTGGGGGTGAGAGACGATGGACGAGGGAAGCTGGACGAAAAGATGAAGGCCCATATCTCGTCGCCCCTCTTCCAAGCGCAGCGGTCTTCCATCTTCCATCGGTTTTCTCGCAACGATCTAAACGAACTTAGCGAGTATCCAGTATCAAGAATCCAGTATCCAGCATCCAGGATCGAGCATCGAATACCCATCTAAGGAGACCGCTTATGGACCAATTGGCAGCCAAAGAGGCGAATAATGATGCACTTGCGCCGGCAAATGTTCTGGCCCCTATTCAGGAGATGGTCCGGGCCTGCATCCAGTGTGGCACCTGCACCGCTTCCTGTCCCAATGAGTTTGCCATGGACCACACGCCCCGAAAATTGTGGCGCTTGGTGCTGATGGGGCTGACAGAACAAATATTCCAGAGCAAGACCTTCGCGCTGTGCTCGAACTGTTATTGTTGCACCCTGCGGTGTCCCCGGGGGCTTCCTCTCACCGAGGCCATGAGTGCCTTGAAACAGATTGCAGCCCGGCAGAATCTCGCAACATATCGTCAAAGCACACTTTTTTATAAAAATTTTCTGCAAAGTGTGCGTCGTCACGGACGCGTCAATGAGATGGAATTTATGGCCTTCTATTTTGCCGCCCTGAGAAATCTTGTGATTCCGTTGCGCTTTGCTCCTTTAGGAATGAAATTGATGCGAAAAGGAAAAGTGTCCGTGGCCGTCCCTTTAAACGCCCGGCGACCCCTGGAATCGATCTTCCGAAACGTCGAAGCCCTGGAGGATATGACATGAAATACCACTATTATCCCGGTTGCTCTCTTGAGGGAACGGCCCGGGAATACGATCTTTCGACCCGGGCGGTGATGGCTGCGATGGGTGCGCAGCTGATGGAAATCGAGGACTGGTCCTGCTGCGGTGCCAGTGCAGCGGAGTCCACCAGTTATCTTCTGTCTATGGCGCTTCCGGCGCGGAATTTGGCTATTGCCGAAAAACAGGAAGATGTGCAGGATATTCTGGTGCCCTGCAGCGCCTGCTATTTAAATCTTAAAAAGGTGGAAGAAAAAACGCGCAGGGAACCGCAACTGCTTGACAATCTGAATCATATCTTGAGGGATGAACAGTTGCAGTTAAACGGGAGGGCTCATGTCCGACATCTTCTAGAAGTTATGGCCAAAGATCTGGGGGCAGACACCATCCGACGCCGGGTGAAGAAAGGTTTTCAGAATTTTCGGATGTCACCCTATTACGGCTGTCAGTGCTTGCGGCCTTATGCTGTTTTTGACGACCCGGAAAAACCGCGTTCCATGGAACCACTGATTGAGGCCACCGGCGCCCAAATTCACCCCTGGAATTTCGGGGGCAAGTGCTGCGGCGCTTCTCACATGAATACCGATATGGACGTCAGCCTTGAGCTGGTGACGGCCATATTGCGCGGGGCCAAGGGAGCCGATGCCATCGTCACGGTATGTCCCATGTGCCAGCTGAATCTGGAGGCTTACCAGCAAAAAATCAGCCGGAGACACAACGAGGATCTGCACATAACCGTCCTGTATCTCCCCCAGCTCATCGGACTTGCACTGGGATTGTCGGAACAGGATCTGGGGCTGGGCTTGAATCTGTCTATTACCAAACGCTTCCAGGAAATGCTTCATCGTGCAAAATAGGGCCTCATATGAGATTCCGCGAAGCCGAACAGCGAAACACAGCATATCGAATGACGAATGACGATTTACGATTGACGAATCTTGGATGTCGCTCTCCGAGGCGTAGGCGTTACAACCACTAGGAGCCCGCTTCTCTCCGAGGCGTAGGATCGTGCCGCTACGAGCCGGAGGCCAGCCCGTAGGCTTCATGGGCTGACAGGCCGGCTTCCGGCTCGCAGAGCCTGCAGCTCGGAGAGAGGGGAGGCTTCACTCTGCTCTTTCAAAAAATAAAATCGAAAGAATTCCTCGATGATACTAAAACAAATCATAAAATTTCGCCGCAGCCTGGCTTCCAAGCTCATTGTAACCGTCGGCCTGACCTTGCTTATTACCATTTCCACCTGGGCCTATTTTAATGTCAATTATCAGGAAAAAAAGCTGATGAATAATATCGTTGCGGGAACCGACCGGTTAACCAACACCATCAAGCTGGGTACCCACTATGCCATGATGTCGAATTCCAGAGATGACATCAACCAGATCATCACAAACATCGGCAAACAGAAGGAAATCCAAACCATTCGGATTTACAATAAAAACGGACAAATAAAATTTTCAAATCAGCCGTCCGAAGTTGACCAACTCACCAACATCAAAGCTGAGGCCTGTGACATCTGCCACAAAACAGATCCGCCACCCGCCCAGCTCGAACTGACCGAGCGAATACGAATATTCGATTCTTCGAAGGGATATCGCCTTTTGGGAATCATCGGTCCTATTGGTAACGAACCCGGTTGTGCCACCGATGACTGCCATGTGCATCCCGAAGATAAAAAAATCCTGGGGGCTTTGGATGTGGTGGTTTCCCTGGCCGATACCGATAAAGAAATCCTCACCGCCGAGAAAGGGATTATCGGGTTGGCCGGGATCGTATTTATGGTGACGTCCACCATCATCTTTCTTTTTGTGTTGAGATTTGTCAATCAACCGATTCGCAAATTAATTGACGGTACCCGGATGATTGCCCGCGGGGGGGATCCCGGCAAAGTCCACGTGGACCAGGACGATGAAATGGGACAGCTGGCAACAGCGATAAACCAGATGAGCACAGAGATCAGCCAAAAACAGGCGGAGCTGAACAAACAAAAAGTTGAATATCAGAGCCTATTTGAACAGGTGCCCTGCCTGATTACAGTTCAGGATAAAAATTTTAAGCTGTTGAGATATAATGACCAATTTGCCCAAAGCTTTGATCCCAAAAGGGGTGATTTTTGCTATCACGCCTACAAAGGGCGAAATGAGAAGTGTGTGAATTGCCCCGTCGAAAAAACCTTTAAAGACGGTTGCACCCACTATGGTGAAGAAAGCGGTTTGAACAAGGACGGTTCCGAGGTCCACTGGATTTTTAGAACATCGCCGATTAAAAACGATCAAGGCGAGATCATTGCAGCCATGGAAATGAGTCTGGATATCTCCCAGAGGAAGCAGCTTGAAGATAAACTGGAAAAGTCCGAAAAAAAATATCACGAAATTTTCAACAATATTCCCAATCCGGTGTTTGTGCTGGATATGGATACGCTTGATATCATCGACTGTAACGACAGTGTCCAGGCCGTCTATGGCTATTCAAAGGCTGAAATCATCAACACTTCGTTTTTAAATCTGTTTACGGAGGAAGAAAAAAATCGATATGCCGACAGTCTAAAGACCAAAACAATGTTGGCTCAGGTCAGACAACTAAACCGCGGGGGATTGACGCTTTTTGTAAATATACGAATTTCGCCGGCGGAGTATCCGGGCAAAAAAGTACTTCTGGTCACCACCAGTGATATTACGAAAAGATTGGAAGCCGAGCAGCAGTTGATCCAGGCCAGCAAAATGGCAACGTTAGGAGAGATGGCCACCGGCATCGCCCACGAGCTCAATCAACCCCTCTCGGTTATCAAAACGGCCAGCAGTTTTTTTATCAGAAAAATCGATAGAAAGGAACCGATTGAGGAAGAAATCCTGTTTAATGTGCTGCACAAAGTGGACAACAATGTTGATCGGGCCACCCGGATCATCAATCATATGCGACAGTTTGCCCGTAAATCCGATCTGAATCTGGTTAAAGTTCAAATTAATGACGTGTTGCACAATGCGTTTGAAATTTTCAGTCAACAGCTAAAACTGAGAGGCATCGACGTAATTTGGCAGAAAGAGAAAAAACTGCCCAGGATTAACGCGGATCCCAGCCGCCTGGAACAGGTTTTTATCAACCTTCTAATCAATGCCAGAGATGCCATCGAAGATCGGTGGGGTCCGCAGGTGATCGAAAAAGCAGATAAAAAAATAATCCTCAAAACCAGAAGCGCCGGCTACAAAGTTGTTTGTGAGATCTGTGATACCGGCAAAGGGGTGCCGCAGGCCATGGCCGACAAAATTTTTGAACCGTTTTTCACCACCAAGGAAGTCGGCAAAGGCACTGGTTTGGGTCTTTCGATCAGCTATGGAATTGTTAAGGACTGCGGCGGGACGATTCAGGTTACTGACCATGAGCCCAAGGGGGCATGTTTTATTCTAACCTTTCCTATACCGGATAAAAACCATGAGACAAACAATTCTGCTCGTTGATGATGAGCCCGACATTCGGGATGTTCTCAGTTTATCTCTCGCTGATATGGGCTATCATGTGTATGAAGCCGAAAATGGAGATGAGGCCTTGCGCATCTTCAAAGATAAGCAGCCCTCAATGGTGATGACCGACATTAAAATGCCCGGCATGGATGGTATCGAGCTGTTAAAAAAAATCAAACACGAAAACCCTGAGACCGAGGTCATCATGATTACCGGGCATGGCGACATGGATCTGGCCATCCGCAGCTTAAAATGTGAAGCAACGGACTTTATTACCAAACCCATCAATGTCGATGCATTGGAATTGGCTCTGCAGCGGGTCAGAGAAAGAATTTTTACACGACAAAAATTACAAGAATATACCGAAAATTTAGAAATACTTCTTCACGAAAAAACGGAACTCCAGAGTCATTTGGCTTCGCTCGGCTTGATGATAGGATCCATATCGCACGGTATCAAAGGGTTGTTAACCGCTCTAGATGGTGGAATATATTTGCTGGATTCGGGTATTGCCAAAGAGAACGAAGTCCGAATCAAAGAGGGGTGGGACACTGTAAAATTAACGGTTGAACGAATTCGAAAGATGGTCATGGACATCCTTTTTTACACCAAAGAAAGAGATCTCCGATTAGAACGGATCGATATCCGAAATTTTGTCGAAGAAATAGCCAAAGAAATTGAACCGAAATTCAAGAGTCAAAAAATCAAATTTGTAGATGACTTTGAAGCTAATTTAGGAGAATTCGAAGTAGACGTTATTTATCTGCATTCAGCACTGCTCAACATCATTGAAAATGGCATCGATGCATGTATAGAGGACAAAACAAAAGAATCGCATCAAATTATTTTTGGTGCCAGGCGGCATGAAGATAGAATTATTTTAGAAATAATAGACAATGGAAGCGGGATGGACAGTGAGACCCAAGATAAAATATTCACCCCTTTTTTTTCTTCAAAGGGGAACAGAGGGACAGGTTTGGGACTATTCATCGCCAATACGATCATCGAGCAACATGGGGGAGAAATCAACGTGAAATCCAAAGTCGGACAAGGCACCAATTTTAAATTAAATATTCCAAGAAAGCCTCCATTTAAAGGAAAGGAGGCGCCATTATCGCTCTGATACGGACGTTGACTTTTCCCGATACATGCACGTCGTTTTTTCACCTTCTGATTAATAACATAACGAAACAAAAAAAATATTAATCTGAGAGGAGGAAAGAATGAACATCGATAAAATGATATCGAGTTTCGATTTTGACAAATTTAAAAGCAATTGCATCATCCATGATTTCATGAAGACATATCTTAAAAAAAAATCGAAACTATCCCAATGCGACGATAATGAAGCCGACACGTTAAGAATACAATTAGAAGACTATTCAGATATTTTGGAACTATTATTGACAAGCGCGACGCGTTTTCCTTCAGGGTGTGAAAATTGTGCAGGCATGAAAAAATGTGCTGGTTGCATTAATCAAGATATTTTGGCAGATGCATTCATAAAATTACAAAAATATCTATAAAACAAAGAGTGTTGTTACCTTATACCAAACGTGTCATGGCGCATTAATTGATCAACGAGGCGCTTGAATGGGTTACAGCGCGGGCATGGACAAAGACGACGACCCCCTTCGTAATCTCCCGGAAAAACATCCCATCTCCGTACATTGGTATTTCGCTAACCTGGCCTGTTTTTTGGGGAGGAAGAGACGTTTCTCCAATTCCAGCCTTGAAGTCAATTTGTCAATTTCGAAATTTTGCGAACGTAATTTTGAAATTTTGCTATTTTTATCGAAGAGATATATCTGGTTAAACATCGTCGAATGGATAACTTTCTATAATGATTGAAAATAAAATATTTAGGATTACTGGCATATTCCATGCAGGACCAGCGAATAGATCGGTTCGGGGTATGCCAGAACCGCTGGGATTTAAACTTTAGTAATGAAAGGAGTTCACAATATGAAAGTCGCAGTTAGTTCCAATGAAAAAAAACTAGATGCCCAGCTCGATCCCAGATTTGGTCGATGCGCGTATTTTTTAGTGGTCAATGCGGATGACATGAGTTTTGAAGCATTTAAAAATCAAAGTGCAGCGCAGGGAGGCGGTGCCGGCATTCAGGCTGCTCAATTTTTGGCATCCCAGGGAGTGGATGCCGTTATCACGGGCAATTGCGGACCAAACGCTGTGCAAACACTTTCGGCGGCCGGGATTGAATTGTTTGGCGGGCAAACCGGAACGGTCCGAGAAGTCGTTGAGAGATTCAAAAAGGGTAATCTCCGTCCGACGAGCGAAGCCACTGTCGACAGCCATTTCGGAATGAATGCCCAAGCCGAGGTCAGTCGCGGAGGAGGCATGGGTGGTGGCAGGGGTTTGGGGCGAGGCATGGGTGGTGGCAGAGGCACCGGTCGCGGCATGGGGTCATCCGGCAGAGGGCCCTCAAAAAAGATGGGTGGCAGTTCTCAATTCAGCGGGCAAGAATTAGAAGCGCTTAAACATCAAGCCGACAGCTTAAATAAAAAGATGAAGGAAGTAATTTATAAATAAAAAGCATAACCGGCGGGGTTATTTTTAAGGCGATCGTTTCAAAAGTGTCATCGTTGATAAAAGAGAGACCCTGGTTAACTGTCTGGCCTATTGGATTTTTATTTGATTTGCCAATCTGCCTTGAGCTTTGGATAGATGCGTCTCGCATCTGCCATCGCATCCTCGGCCGCGTCTCGGAGCCCTTGAGATGTAAGGACTATTGCGAGTACGATACGAGGCATAGGCAACTTATCATCGCGTCGGCAAGCACGACGAGCTTCGTCTGCTGCCTCGTCCGGCTTGCCTGCGTAGAAGAGACCAAGA
>JARFPZ010000381.1 GCA_029288035.1 Desulfosarcina sp. | reverse complement strand
ACTCTGCCTTGTATTGTTATCCTGCCAAATGGTCCAAACGACCTATGATGTTACCGAGGAAACAGTCAAAGCCACTTACCAAGTAACGAAATTTACCGCTAAATCCGTCTACAGTGCCGGCAAGCTTATTTATCATGTCGGTGGCTTTACATTCAAGGTCGTTGCCGCGCCGCTCAGCTGGCCCCTGACGCGGCAGGAGATTGAGACCATTGACGGACTTCCGCCCAAAGAGGCCATCCGCCAGGGTAAGGTTAAGAAATCGCCCTATGTCGTCAGGGGAAAAAGGTATGTGCCCATGTCGGTGGAGCAGGCTCGCAACTATCGCGAAACCGGCATCGCGTCGTGGTACGGGTATGAAACGTACCGCCAGAAAGGCGGTCACATGACCGCCAACGGTGAGGCCTTTGATCCGAATGGGTTCAACGCGGCCCATAAATATTTACCGTTGCCGACCTTTGTCAAAGTAACCAATCTTGAAAATCGCCGGAGCATCATCCTGCGGGTTAATGATCGTGGCCCTTTTATTGAAGGACGCATTATTGACCTGAGTGCCGGGGCCGCCCGCAAATTGGGGTTTTACGACAAGGGGACCGCCCGGGTCAGGGTAGAGACATATGAGGGGAAAGGCTAGGAAGCCAACAGACTTGCCACCTTCTCTTGCAGCAATGGGGCGTTTACCTTTTCCGGTGCAATGGGCTGGCCGATCCGCAGCTCGATGCGTGACCACAGTTTATTGTGACGCAATTTTTGCCCCAATCGCCGGTGCTTGCGACTGAACAGACTGCCCCACAAGCCCTGAAGGGCTGTTGGAATCACCGGCACCGGATCACGCTGAATGATGCGTTCGATGCCAGTACGAAAGGGGTTCAGATCACCACTGTGCGTTAATTGCCCTTCGGGATAGATGCAGACGATTTCACCGGCACGCAGTTCTTTTGAAATTCGGTCAAAAGCGGCATCGAGAATGGACGCATTTTCGCGGGAGCCGGCAATCGGGATGACCTTGGCGTCCCGGAAGATTCTGCCGGTCAGGGGGATGTGCAGAAAACTGTAGTGCATGACAAAACGGACGGGGCGCTGGGTGGCGCTGGCCATAATCAGCCAGTCCACGTACGTCACGTGATTGCATACCAATACCGCCGGACCGCTCAAGGGGATGTTGGCACGTCCTTGAACCTTCAAGCGGTAAAGGCAGTGGGCCAGAATCCAGCACATGAAGCGGTATAGGAATTCGGGGATAAGGCTATAGATGTAAGCGGCAACAACCAGATTCAGTAGCGCGATGACCAGAAAGATCTGGGGCAGGGTGGCGCCGGCGGCCAAGAGCAGGGTCAGCAGCAGGGCGCCGACCACCATGAAAAGGGCGTTGAGAATGTTGTTGGCCGCGATGGTTTGGGAGCGCACGGCATCTTCGGAGCGCTCCTGTATCAACGTGTAGAGCGGTACGATGAAAAAACCGCTAAACAGCGAGAACAACAGCAGATCAACGGTGATGCGCCAGCCGACCGGTGTACCGAGCAGAACCCCTACCGTGACCAAGGGCGCTTGCAAACTAGGCTGACCCACCAAAAACAGGTCCAGTGCAAACAGGGAAATGCCGAAAGAGCCGACCGGCACAAGGCCCAGCTCCAAATGATTGAAACTGAGCTTTTCGCACAGAATGGAGCCAATGCCGACACCCAGCGAGAACAGCGCCAGAAAAAAAGTTACCACATGCTCATTGGCATTCAGCGTTTGTTTGCAGTAAGCTGGAAGGATGGACAACACCACGGCGCCCACCAGCCAGAACCAGGAGATGCCCAGGATGGAGAGAAAAACCGAGCGGGTCCGGCGGCAGATACGCAGGATGTCAAGGGTACTCTTGAAGATATTGAGCTGAAGCGGCTGCGCCTGAGCGATGGGCGGCAAGCTGGGAATTCGCAAACTGCTCAGCCAGCCCATGGCTGCAAATCCCATCACGGCCGCAGTGATCAGATAGCCCCCCCCGCGCGGCATGCTGACCAGGAGCCCTCCCAGGATGGTGCCCAGCAGTATCGCCAGAAAGGTCCCCATTTCCACGTAGGCATTGCCGGTCACCAACTCACGGTTAGGAAGCAACTCGGGCAGGGAACTGTATTTGGCGGGCCCAAAGAAGGTCGACTGCAGACCCATCAAAAAGAGCACCCCGATCAGCAGCGGAAAGTTTTCGGTCACAAAGCCGATGCTGCCCAGCGCCATCACCCCGATTTCCCACACCTTGATCCAGACCATCAGCCGCGATTTGGAGACCTGATCGGAAATTTGTCCAGCCAGGGCTGAAAACAGGAAAAAGGGCAGGATGAAAATGCCCCCGCACAGCGCCACCAGCTGCTCGGAGGAAAGCTCGCCAATCTGGTAGGCTTTGAAGGTGATAAGGATCACCAGGGCATTCTTATACAGGTTGTCATTGAAAGCCCCGCAGAACTGGGTCCAAAACAGCGGTCCAAAGCGCCGCTGCATCAGGAGTTGTGCACCCCCGGTTTTTTTGGTGGATTGTGTCTTCATAGGCGGTTTTGAATCAACTCAAGGGCTGTGTCAAGGGTTTTGCCTTTGAACCTGATCTTCAACGCCGCTGCCAGCATCTCAGGGCTGATCATTTCGCCAAGTTCGGCCATGATACCCAATGACGCCAAGGCCCAGTCCGGTTTTTTTACTCCGCGGGATTTGAGATCCATCGGGAGGATGCGGGCGCTGCAGTCCGGCACCTCAACCCCGTCGGCCTGCAAGACCAGGGCATCGCTGTCAAGCTGCTTAAACAGGTTTTTGCGACGATCCACCCCTTCCCTGGCCAGCGCTATTACAACCTTCGGTCGTTGAATACCGGTGTAGTCGATTTCTTCGGGTGACAGAATCAGCTCGCTGATGGAGAGCCCCCGCAGAACGGTAATGTTGTACTCATTTTTCTGGGTGGTGTTCAAACCGGCGGTCAGTCCCGCCAGGCACAAAATCTCACCGGCGGTGATAATGCGCTGCCCGGCGCTGCCGAGCAGGACCACTTCCCGGCGTCCGGATTGAGGCGCATCATATACGGCCTCGATCTTCAGCAGTTCGGCCGCCGGCCCACGGTCGGCGATCAGCTCCCGGTAGTGCCGGCCGTATTCCTTGCGAACATTTTCCGCCACAGGTCCCTCCATGGCCGGTAATTCTGCAAGGGACGCCTCAATCATTTTGGGTGTCAGCCGATTGCGTTTGGTATAGCGGCCCGGGCATACCCCCCAGATGTCGAGCACCGCAAACCCATCAAACTCCATGGCCCTTTGAATTTCTGCATCCAGATCCTTGCGATAGCCCGAACAGCGGGTGACATAGGCCGCACCCGCGGCGCGTGCCGTTTGACAGATATCCAAGGGACGTTCCAGCAAGTTTAAGAAACCGGAGCCAACCTGGGCATCCGGCGGTGTGGTCGCCGAAAACTGGCCGCCGGTCATACCAAAATTGAAATTGTTCAATACCAGCAGGGTCAGATTCAGGTTCCGCCGGCAGGCAGCCAGGAGATGGGCGCCGCCGATACCCTGACCGCCGTCGCCCATGGTCACCACCACGTTCAGTTCCGGTCTGCCCAGCTTCAATCCGGTCGCATAGGTCAATGCGCGACCGTGCAGGCCATGCAGGGCGTGAGTGTTGAAAAAAGTATCAAATAGACCCGAGCAGCCGATATCGCTGACCATGGCAATCTCATGGCCGGCCAATCCCATATTCTGGAAGGCCTTGTCGAGGCTATGGGTGATCCGTTCATGGGAGCACCCCGGACAAAATACCGGCGGTCTCGAGTTGTTGAGCAAACTATCCATTTGTAACGGCCTCCCTGATTTTATCCGGGCTGATCAACCCGCCATCCATTTGACCGCAGAAATCGATTTTTTTGTCGCCCAGAATGCGCTCTATCTCCCGGACATACTGACCCAGATTCATTTCCACCACCACAATCCTTTTGACGTTTTCGGCCGCTTTGCGAATCACGTTTTCGGGCACCGGCCACAGGGTTTTCAGAATCAGCAGGTGGACCGGTTTCCCCGCGACTGTCAGCTCCTTGAATACCGATTTTGCCGCCCGGGCGGTGACGCCGTAGGCAATGATCAAGATATCGGATTCATCGTCATTGAAAAGTTCATAGAATGAACACGTATCGACGGCTGACTCCAGCTTGGTTTGGAGCCGCAGCAGTATGCGGGCGATTTCTTGCTGGTCGGTGGTTATGTAGCCGTTTTCGCCGTGGGTGGAAGAGGTCTGGCGCACCGGCACATTACAGCCGATGGGCAAAAAATCTGGTACGTATTGATCTTCGACGACCTGAAACGGCAGAAAAGGCTTGCCGGCAGGCGGGACTGTCCGATTGATAATGTCGGGTATTTGAAGAGCCGCCACATCGAGGCTTTCCCGGGTCATGGCGATCTCTTTGTTGGATGCGAGAAACACCGGACAACGAAATTTTTCAGCCAGATTAAATGCCTGGACGGTCAATGTAAAACAGTCGGCTGCGTTTACCGGCGCCAGCACAATTACCGGCAGCCCCCCGCTATTGCCCCAGCGCAGAAAATTGACATCGCCATCGGCGCCCCGGGTGGCCGATCCGGTGGACGGCCCTAATCGCTGGACATCGACGATCACGATGGGGATTTCGCTGCCGACGGCAAAAGAAATTTGCTCGCTGTATAGGCTGATGCCCGGCCCGGAGGTAGCCGTCAACACTTTCAACCCGCTCATGGACGCCCCCAGGCAGGCACCGATGGATGCGATTTCATCTTCTGCCTGGAGGCAGATGCCGCCAACCGGCGGCAACAGGTTCAGCATGTGGTTTAAAACCGTGGTTGCCGGCGTAATCGGATATCCGGCAAAAAACCGGCAGCCGGCCGCCAAGGCCCCACGGGCAATGGCTTCATTGCCTTCCATTAAGCTTAGTGCCATCTCGACTCCTTTGTAAGCGTTGACAGGTTCAGGGTTCACCGTTCAGGGTTAGATTTCTTTCGTAGACCTTGCAGGATACCGCCTGAATGACAAGGCGAGAATTTTTGTAGGTTAGGAAAAACTCAGAGCTCCGTTGGCTACATTGAGTTTGAACATGTACATTTAAAATCGTCAAATTAGCTTAAGGCATTCAATCTTCGATCAAATATTCAATATGCTTAACATTACCGCAACTTTCGAAACTTGCCAAGTATAAAAGGAAAGGATTCTCAAGTTCGGCGAGTCATCCAAGGTTATAGCAGAGTTAATGCCCAAAATTCGGGCCGTTAATCTAACGCCAGCGACTTTAGCCGCGTGATGAATAATTTGTTCTATTTTTTTATTGGATTAAAAGCATCACCGATATCATTCATTGCTCGCTTCAAAATTATAGGTTATTGTTAGAGTTATTCGAAACTGGCAATCCTCTGATATACGGTTAATAGGCCAAACAGATAATGAAACCTATTTTACAATTCCTATCAAATGAAGAGATTCAAACTATCCACCAGTCTGCCCTGCAGATATTGGTCGACGCCGCCGTTGAATCGGGGTGCCGAAACGCAAATTGCTGGCCGCCGATCCCGGAACCACTGCTGCCGACAGAAGCCCAGGATCAAATCGATGAGGTCGTCAGGGAGGCACAGGATACGTAAATTGAATTTACCCAACCCAGATCTGACGGAGTTGGAGAATTGAATATTGACGATTGACGATTGAAGATTTATTGTATCGCTTCGATCTGTCTTTTCAATTTAAATCGATAGCATTCCTCTGTTTGGAATGATACCTTTTGCCCATTGGCGAAACCTGGAATTCGACCCGATTGACGCGTAATACTATTTTAAAAACCAATTAGCGCACTTTAACTGGGAACCGTGAACGTTGAACCGCTCAACCTACATCATAGACAAGATCAAGATAGTCACGTCAAACTTCGACAT
>JARFPZ010000259.1 GCA_029288035.1 Desulfosarcina sp. | reverse complement strand
CCCCCCCCCCCCCCCCCCCCCACCCCCCCCTTTTCAAGCAGAAGACGGAATACGAGATTACTAACACAGTCTCGTGGGCTCGGAGATGTGTATAAGAGACAGGGTCTGTCCCCAGGAGCAGTGCTCCCGTTGAATTGGCTTCGAGGATGACGCCGGTCCGATCAAAGGTGAAATACCCCACGGGGGCAAACTGAAAAAAATCCGAATACCGCCGCCGATGGTGAACGGACACCGGGCGATTATTTTTAATATTTTCTAAATTTTGACGATCAACGTCCGACGGAATTTTCTCCTTGACCATAGAACCCTCCATTCAACCACGGTAACCAGACTCAAATTGGAACAGCTGAAATTTATCAAAATCGCATCATAAAACCCTGTGCGGCAAGCTTTCCGTCCATCCGGCATGGGTGATCTCCTGGTAGTCCAGTTTCCTCTGTAATTCTTCAATTGTAGCCGCACCCCCATAAGTCAGCCCGGATCGTAAGCCGCCGATGATATCGGCGATGATCTCATCTTCGTCTGCCCGATGGGGGACCTCGGTTGTAACGCCTTCCGCGGTTTTCCATTCAGCGATGCCGCCATGGTAGTCTTCCTGGACCTCACTGCTGGCCATGCCCCGGTAGATTTTAACCTTTATTTCCTCGCCGGCCTGGCCTTTTTTACTTATCACCGGTCCGGGAGTTGGCCGGGTGCCGGCCAGCATGCTGCCCACCATTACGAAATCCGCGCCAAATGCCAGGGCCTTGACGATGTCTCCGGGATGGCGGATGCCACCATCGGCGACCACCGAACGATCCACCCGCGCACAGTTTTTTATCGCCGTTAGGTTGGGCACCCCAAAACCGGTTTTGATTCTTGTTGAACAGACGGAACCCCCACCGATTCCAACCTTGACGATATCGGCACTGCAGGACGCCAGATAATCGGCACCGGCGTAAGTGGCAACATTGCCGGCCATGATGCAGGGGCTGTCGCCGATCATATCGCGAATCCGTTTGAGCGTCCGCCCCACATATCTGGCATGCGCATGGGCAACATCCACACAAAAAAGGTCCGCACCGGCGTCTCTCAGCGCTCCGGCACGCTGCAGGTCTGTTTCCGCACAGCCGATTGAGACGAAGACAGGACAATCGCAACTTTTAAACATCTGTACATTGTCCTCTATTGACATGTAACGATGCAATACGCCGATACCGCCTTTCGCTCCGATAAAGTTCGCCATGTCCGATTCGGTGATCGTGTCCATATTGGCCGTCATCAATGGCAGTGCAAGGGATAGCTTGCCCGTTTTACATTTCATTGAAATATCGACGACCTTACGGGATTCCCAGTGATTATACGATGGCACCATGAGTATGTCGTCATAGGTAAAGGCTTTCATTTGATCCTCCCAACCCGGCCAAGCCGGTTGCAGCGAAGCGTAAATCCCGATTTATCGGGGAATTGAAAATTGAAGATTTGTGAATGTCGCTCTCCCACCGGGGCGTAGGTCTTGTGCCCTATGGGCCGGAGGCCGAGGCGTAGGCGCTACAACCCCTGCGAGCCCGCTTCCAGCCCCGCCTCCGGCTCGTAGACCCGAGCCTACGGGTCGGAGAGTAGGCTTCATGGGCTTACAGGCCGGAGGGAAGGCTTCGATCTGCTATTTTATGTTTTTTTAATAATTGATCTCGCCGAAGACGGAAATCCCGTAATAAAAGGCCATTTCTGGATTCCGGCTCGCCGCTCCGCTGTGGCCGGAATGACGAGTGATGCTACTTATGCCGGCGTCATTTTTGAATCACCGCAGCCGCAGATTTCTGGCCTGACCTTGATACTGAAAAAACAATGCTAATGTTCAGTAATAGCAAGATAATAGTAAACATACAACTAAACTGATCGGTACAAGGTTCAAAGGTTGATTTCACTGCCACATTAACCAATGAAATCAATGGTAAAATGAAAAAGCCCGAAGGGATTAACCCTGAACCGGGAACCCTGAACCTTTGAACCCGGGCCGACCGAATGTCCAAATTCAGAACCACTGATGTGTCGTAAATTTACGCATATTTTTACTACAAATTTTGTAGCTTCTTTAGATATCAAGGCTTCCCGAGAAGTTTTTCCAATTGGGGTCAGGAGCCCTGAAATTAAGGGCAGAAGCACAGTCTACAAAGCTCTCAGGTCACTTTTATTTGGTCAATAACCAGGTCTGTTATCGAGATGATAGAACAATACAAAACCGGCAGTCATATGACGGTGCAGGGAACAAAATATTACCGGGATTTAAAAATCATTGACGGTCAGGTTAAAGGTAACTGGTGGCGGAAAGAAGGACATCGTCTGGATGCCGCCGACATCAGCGATATTTTGTCGGCCAAACCGGATGTTTTGGTTATTGGAACGGGTTACGCGGGTCATATGCATGTGCCGGAATTTCTTCTCGCAGCCATAGAGGGCGAGCACATTGAGGTAATTGCTGAGAGAACTTCTGACGCCACAAAAACCTTCAATCGCCTTTTCAACCAGGGAAAGGACGTGGCCGGGGCGTTTCACCTGACTTGCTAACCGGCAGCCATGGCAAAAATGCCGTAAAAAAATTTAAATCGTTTCCAAAAAGCGCTTGACCTGATAGTCGAATTCCCGGGTTTCGATATCGACCGTTGTATGTTTATCTTCGTCTACCACGGAGACAGCCACATATCCACCGGCGCCTTCAAACGAAATACAGCATGGATTGCGTTCTTTTTCTTCCAAGCCTTCCCCACCCTCTCCAAAATATTCAGACGCACGCCCGATGACATCCGGTGGTTTCAGGCGGGTTTTTTTGGCAATTCGGATCATTGAATTACTCCTTTTCAAACTTGATATAGCCGCAAAAAGTCGCAAAAACCACAAAAAAATCTTAGGTTAGCCTGCCGGCGGCCCTGAAGACATCAACGCTGGCTTTTTCGATTTCCACACGACATTTATTTTGGACGGCACGAATTTCGCCATATTCTATCAACTGGTAAACTATCTTGCGGCCGACACCCATATAGCGGGCCGTTTCACCGACCGTCATCAATGGCAGTTCAATATATTTTTCTCGATCAATTGGCATAAGATTTTTCTCCATATAATATTTATGACACCAAGCCACCAAGACTCGAAGCGATCATATGTGCGCTAAATTATCAAAATTCTTTCTGGACGATCGCAGCGCTCACACATGACTATAATGCCTTCAGATTTGGTTTCAAGGGGGGAACGGGTTGCGGGGTGCGCGTTGCGGGTTGCGGATTGCGATGATCGGATTAGGGCAGATGAACAGAGGACGGAAGACAGATAATAGATCCAGATGATGGAAAACAGCGCTATTTACTGGTACTTCTGAACTTCAATACCCTTTGTTTTTGTTAATGGAGCCAACAAAAAAAGAAATAAAATTCAGAACGATTCGCCCGAAATTCAATATTGCTGGTGTGACCACAGACATTTATGATGCATCAAATTTTACGGCACATCATTAGTTCTGAATTTTCTTGCTTTAACTGATGAACTTGCTATGGTTACAAAAATGTATTTTTATTATTGTCTCTCGACAGATTCGTAACATAAAATTCTGAAACAAAATTTTATTATGAAACCGATCGAAGAAGTCACTATGTTATATGAAATCACCAAGGCGCTCAATGCGCATTTGGTTTTAAAAAAGTCGCTGTATAAGGTTTTGGATATTCTATCCAATTCCATGAATATGGTACGGGGAACCATAACCATTTTAAATCCCATGCGCAATGAAATACGCATCGAGGTGGCCCATGGGCTGACCCGCAATGCCATGGAACGGGTAAAATACAAGCTGGGGGAAGGTATTACCGGTCGGGTGATCGAAACGGGCAAGGCGGTGTCCATACCTAAGATCAGTGAGGAGCCGCTTTTTCTGGACCGCACTGGTTCTCGCAAGAAAAAAAAGGACGGGGACCAATCCTTTATCTGTGTCCCGGTGAAAAAAGGAAAGCAAGTCATCGGGGCCCTGAGTGTCGACCGGCCGTTTGACGAAACTTATTCCTTACAAAGCGGGGAGAAGCTGCTTTCCGTTATCGCCACGATGATTGCCAGCCATGTCATCAAGCTTGAAACTATTCAGATGGACAAGGAACGGCTAAGAGAGGAAAACAGACGGCTGCAGAACGTCCTGAAAGACAAATACAGTATTGGTAATATTATCGGTAACAGCAACAAGATGCGCGAGGTCTTTCAAATGATCTCCCAGGTGTCGAAAAGCAATGCCACGGTTCTGATTCGCGGAGAAAGCGGCACCGGAAAAGAGTTGGTGGCCAATTCCATTCATTACGGCAGCCTGCGGGAAAAAAATCCATTTATCAAAGTCAACTGTGCGGCCCTACCGGCCACGCTGATTGAAAGCGAACTCTTCGGACATGAAAAAGGGGCGTTTACCGGTGCCATCAAGCAGAAGATCGGCAAATTTGAGCTCGCTCACAAGGGAACTATTTTTTTAGATGAGATCGGATCGATCGGACTGGATATTCAGGCCAATTTGCTGCGTATCCTTCAGGAAAAAGAATTCGAAAGGGTCGGCGGGCACCGAACCCTTAAAACGGATGTTCGCATCATTGCCGCCACCAATAAAAATTTGGAACGCGCCGTGGAAGAGGAAACCTTCAGGGGAGATCTTTATTATCGATTGAACGTCTTTCCCATTTACATGCCGCCGCTAAGGGAGCGCAAGACCGATATTTTATTGCTGGCCGATTATTTTTTGGAAAAATACGCCGGGGAAAACCACAAGGACATTAAACGCTTTTCAACACCGGCCATAGACATGCTCATGGTATATCACTGGCCGGGAAACGTGAGAGAACTGGAAAACTGCATCGAACGGGCGGTGCTGCTATGCGAAGAAGGCGTTATTCATAGTTATCATCTGCCACCGACCCTTCAAACCGGCAAAGAATCCGACACCGTGCCCTCCCTGTCCCTGGAAGATGCCGTCGCCAGCCTGGAAAAAGAAATGATTATCGATGCCCTCAAAAACACCGGCGGCAATGTGACCATGGCCACCCAAACCCTTCAGACCACCGTCAGGAAATTTGCATACAAAGCACAAAAGTACGGCGTGGATTATCGTCAGTACCGCTGATGCATTTTTACAAAGGTTGCGCTAACAAATACATACATAAATTTTACGCCTGATTTTGGTTCACCTTCAAGGCGCGCCAAAAGACAAGTCCATCGTGGCGGATGGATTTATTTATTATTAAAAATATAGTCTATGGGGTGATCAAGCTTGAAGGGATTACAAAACCGGATACCATCAAGGACCCGATCATGCTGAAAATCCTCACTCAGCAACAGTGTTACCCCCGCCTCACGTGCCACAGCCCATAACATCGCATCCCAAAATGAAAGAGTGTGTAAATTGGCTGCATTAATAGCTTTATTTAGCGATTTTGGTGTTGCTGACACAACAGGAAACAATTGTATCCAGTCATTTATTTGAGCTTCGGCTTCATTGGAAGGCATTTTGTCTTTTCCTGTTACGGCAGCATAAAACTCACAAAGAGCTTGCAGAATTAAAACACAATCGAAAGCTGATGCAAGATCAACAATCTCCATTGCCAGCTTATGACGCTCTTCTGCATCCCTATCCATCGCATAGAAGAGTATATTTGTGTCAAGTGTTAACCGTCTTTCTCTCATGCAATGTCTCTCGCGTAGGCATTTCTCCCCCCATAGAATATCCTTTGCGCATACGAGCACGGCTGCGTCTACGTGCCGCTTTTTGAGCATCATTAAGTTCCAATGATTTTGCAAAAGCGCTTAATTTGGCTACAGGTAACCCGCGACGAGTAATAATTATCTCGTCACCGTCCTGAACTGCGTCGATATACCGTGAAAGGTGCTGGTTGGCTTCTCTGATGTTAATAAGCTGTTTCATAATGGCCACTCTAATTTAATTTGCCAATTTGATGGAAGCTTTTAATGTAGTACGTACTACATTTTTTGTCAATAGATAGGTATTTGAAACTGTTTTCCGTCCCGCCCGGTCGACCATCCCTAAATCACGACGACAATCCGCGGATTGTCATTTATTCCAATTCTTCTGCATGATGGTACCGTGCGATCATTACAGAGTGTTCATATTTTTTATTGACAAATCAATTCCTTACCGATAGTTTGAAGTCGCCCATGTGAAAGGAGGCCCCAAATGCCGAAAACCGGCACCCTCACCAAAGCACGTATCTTTGAAGCCGTTGTTGGAACCAACGGGCATACCCCCAAAAAAGGCATTCGAAACACATGATTGAAAAATATTCTTTTGGCGAGATTGTGGTAAATGGTGTGGCCTACACCAATGATATAAAAATTCTTCAAGGGCGCGTGGTTTCGCACTGGTGGAGGAAGAAAGGGCATTCAGTGGGTATCGAAGATATCCAAGATATTCTGGAATCTAAACCGAGCATTTTGGTGTAGGATGAATTCAAATAATAATTTGGCAATTTTCTGATTCGTATCATTTTACCTTTCTTGCATTTCGGACAGCAACTAATGTCTATGCCGGTCAATCGGAGCATGATTTCGCTGATGGACTCTTGAATTTTCTCTGGCAATGTTGCCTCCGGATCGATTAATTTTCTAATAAGCGGGATGTCCTTTTTTTGTTTGTGTGAGCTAAGAAACCGAAGTATCGGATTTTGATCAAGCCCTTTCCCCCTGTGTCAGGATAGATGTCGTCTTCCCATGACGGGTTTTGTTTGAATAAGAGTGGGCGAAGGAGTATACAGGGAAAATGAAACAACTTTCTTGACAACGGCCGAAAGTCTCTGATGGATACCATCCGAACGATAATTTCCCAGAAAAACAGAACTATATAATAACTTGTTATGCAAGAAAAAAGCTTGCATCTGACATATATTGTACGTTATAATGTACAAAAAATAAGCTAAAATGAGGCACAATATGCAAAGATTAAAAATTGACCAAGATATTAAACCCTTGTCAGAGGTGAGGACTGGGATCGCAACATTTATTAAGCAAGTCCACGATACCAAAAGACCTGTGATAATAACTCAACATGGTAAGGGAGTTGCTGTTCTTTTGGATGCTCATGAATTTGAAGCTATGCAGGAGAAAATTGAGCTATTAACAGATATTCAAATATCATTAAACCAGCTAGAAAAGGGAGCAGGAATAAGTCATCGGGATGCAAAAGAAAAAATATTAAAGCGAGTCCGTAAATGAAAATATTCTGGTCCCCACTAGCAATCGATAGATCCTCAGAAATCGTTGATTATATAGCCCAAGATAAACCGTCTGCTGCAGAAAAATGGATTAGCACTGTGTTTTCAAAAGTTGAGCAGCTTAAAGCCTCTCCCGAAATCGGTCGGATTGTACCAGAATTAAATAATGCCCAATTTAGAGAGATCATTTACGGTAATTACCGTATTATTTACCGTATCGAAAAGAAGCAAATGTCTGTTCTTACGATTCGCCATGGCAAGCAAATATTACCTATAAAGGAAATTATGGCATAACAAGTTCGTTCAGGTAGCAGCCAGGACCGAGCGGTTTTGGTAGAGAGTTAATTTAAAAAAAAAGTAATGCCAGTGCCGTGAAAAAAGCGCACGCATAAAAGATAGACAAAAGAATTCGAAAGCAGATAGAGCGGCAAAGTAGGCATCAGCAGCATCTCATTGAAGAAGAACAGCCCCGAAGCCACGAATAAAAAGAGTAAATTGAGATTTTTCAGAATACAGCGCATGTTGCCGGGCAGATTAACATAACCGGCATAGGATTTCGGAGGATTATTTAGAATTTATTGACGAAGGCGACTCGTTTGGGATCATGCCACATATTTTGCCATTCCGCGTTTACCTACTTTGCCATCCTCAGTGATCAAATAATCAATCAGCTTGAGGTCAACGATATCGTGGGAATGGGTAGTAAGCGTGTAGTTGACATCATCTTGTGATTTAGCCACCATTTTGGTGTGTATCTTTTGATGGGAAGAGGGATGGTGAGAAAACTTGAGGGATGTAGCGAAAAGATACACCGGTATCTTGTTCAGATGACAGAGACTGACGATATTGGAGGTGCCGATGGCCGTAACGACCTTGGCATCAGGGGTTACTGACACGGCGCCGATGAACAGCTTGTTGGCCTGCTCAATGTAATGGCTGAGGCTGTATTCCGGCACAACCTGCAGTTCGATCATGGCCTTGGAAAGCGCCCTGATCAGCTGTTTGGTCTTGACAAAATCCTGCTTTAAAATGATTATCTTAAAATTCTTCTGAAACACCTCTTTGGCCATTGCCAGCAGTTTGGTCACATCAGAGCTGGCAGTATGCACAATGATAGTATCACCATCTTTTATCAAGCCGACACCATGTTCAATGACTTTGCCGACTTTAGATTTCAACAGGTCAAGCTTGGCCATCAAAATCCTGATGGCCTCGCTTTTGGTTTTTTCGAGGTCATCACTGTATTGCGTTTGCATTTCGGCCTCGAAAGGTTTTATCAAGTGAATGAGGGGAACAATTCTAGGCTCTGTATGTCTGATGGCTTCACAAAGCTCGGTGAATAAAGCCTTCAAGTCAGTGGCATCGCATCTCAAGGCTTGAATCGAATTAATGAAAGCTTGCAGCGCCAGCATAGCTATTCTTGAGGAACCCAGCACATCCTCGTGGTCCCGAAAAAGTTTAAACAGAATTTCCCTATCTTTTTCATCCACAGCGATATCCTTAACTTAATTACAATGACAGCCACAAAAAAACAGTCAGATATATTGATGCGATCAGCAATGTTATCACCGAAATGACGGCACTGGACCTCATGAATTCCAAAAAGCTGATGTTCTGATTGAATCTTTTGGCCATACCCACCGAAACGATGTTGGCCGAGGCGCCAATCATGGTCAGGTTGCCCCCCAAACAGGCACCCAGTGAAAGCGCCCACCACAAGATGTTGTTGGGGATCGGATTTGCCTCCAGCATCAATCGCACAACCGGAATCATCGTAATTGTAAAAGGGATGTTGTCTAAAAAGCCGGAAGCAATCCCTGATACCCATAACACCACCAGGACGAGAATGTATGGATTGTCTCCGATGCGCAGGAAAACATTATGCGCAATCCATTCTATGACGCCCTTTGCTTCTAAAACACCAACGAGGATAAAAAGGCCGGTAAAAAAAAGCAGTGTGCTCCACTCGATTTCTTCGAGCATATGCTCGACATCGACTTTAGTGATCAGGAACAAAATCATGGCAACCAACACGGCCACCACGCCGGGCGATAGCTTCGTAATCGTCTGGGTGACAAACAAGGTGATCGCCAGTCCAAGACATACCAGAGACTTGGTCAGAAAGATTTTGTCAATGCGGACACTCAAATAATTAAACCGAATTTTTTCGAGCAGCAGCTGGACAGAGAACAACTTGGCAAGATTGGTATCGATGGGCTTAAATTTGTTTCTGTTGGTCAACCAGATATAAAAAAGGGAGGCCACAAAGGCAAGGACGACAGGTGCGGCAAGGTTAATGATGAATTGATTAAAGGTGAGTCCCACTTTGGAGCCGATAATAATGTTAGGCGGATCGCCGATCAGTGTGGCAGTCCCCCCAATGTTGGAGATAACCGCCTGACTGATGACATACACTTTCGGATCAAGCCCCATTCCAGCCGTAAGCTCGATGATAATGGGAATAACAATCAGGACAGTGGTGACGTTATCAAGGCAGGCTGAAAGCCCCGCCGTTACAACTGAAAACAACACTAAAATTTTTAGGGGACTTCCCTGGGTCAGTTCGGCAATTTTCACCGATACAATTGTGAAAAAACCTGATTTTCGAAGGATGGCAACGATCATCATCATGCCCAGCAAGAGCATGATGGTTTCAAAATCAATAAACTCGATGGCGGTATGCTCATCGATAATGTGCAGGGCAAGCAGAACCATCACGCCGAGCAGCGCGGCCACAGCCTTGTTGACCAATTCAAAGCTGATGGCGGCATATACAATCAAAAAAACAACTATAGGAATGAAAACGCCTTCCATATTATTACACTCCGGCGCCTTGACTTAAAAAAAAAGCGCACTTTGATTGTAGAACACTTTTTCTACAATTCGTATTGTCCAGCATCCAGTTGACCGTCAGAATATCGTTTTGACAGAGGGAGACTACTGATGACACCATCTCGTGCAGGGTCACGTAATTGATCTTAAACTAAACATTCAGTCTATTATCCGCTGCTGCCATTGTCAACGTAAATATCCTTAAATTCAAAGGCTTCCATAGAAAATTTGTTTGAAAAAACAGGATCTATTGATGCAGCAATTAGTGCAGCCGGGTTATCACGTTTTGGCAAACTCGGAGAAGCAAGTGATGATGACTTCATGTTCAGTATCAACAATAAACTTATGGGGCAGGTAAACCTGGTTCGGATCGCACAGCATCATGTGTCCCCGAATGGTTCAATCACTGTAACGACCGGTCTGTTAGGGCGAGAACCCTGGCCCGGCAAGGTTCCTACGGCAATGGTCAACGCGGCCTTGGAAGGATTCGTGCGTGCCGCTGCTTTAGATGCGTCTAATGGAATTCGAATCAACGCTGTCAGTCCAATTTTTGTTACGGAAACAGCAACGAAAATGAGTATGGATAAAGCCGGAACCATGTCGGCTATCGAGACCGCCAAAGCCTATCAATCCTGCCTAGCAGGGGATATGACAGGTCAAGTTCTCGATGTCCGGGATTATGGTAAGGCTGAATAAAACAATTTGACCAGTCGTCGTC
>JARFPZ010000257.1 GCA_029288035.1 Desulfosarcina sp. | reverse complement strand
CCTTTACTTAATGGCTTTATACCAGTTCTCCGGATATTCATCGTCCACGTAGACCCTCTCAATGGGCGATAGCGTCTCAATACCTGTTATTTCGGTAATGAAACACTCCAACACGCCTTTGACGATGCTGCCCTGTTCCAGATGCCCCCCAAAAGTTGCGCAGTCCCAGGCGCCGCCGGCCGCAAAATGAATGGCGGGAAAGGGCTCGGGTTTTCCGTCCTTGCCCGGTCGCGGATGGATGATTCCGCCCAAAGCCAGCACCATGCTCAAATTTTCAGTGGTAGCAACCGCCTCTTTGTGCCAATTGGTCGGATCCGTTGAGTCCGGCGCCCAAATCAAATATTTGGCTGGTTGCAGCCCCCCCATGAAGGCGGCATGGATCTTGGCAAATTCGATCTTATTATCAATGGCGAATTTTTGAATCGCCAGGAACACGTCGGCGCCGGTTGTCAATCGAATAATAAATTCACGGCCGCGTTGACAGGTCACGCAATGGTATTCGTCAGGGGTTTCGGCATCTCTTTCCCAAATTTCAGTCATCGTAATATCCTCCTTATTTATTAATGTTAAATGTAAATATATCCATCCAATGTTCGCACGGCCGATCCACCCACCTTAACCGAAACGATCTGATTGGCTGTCTGCAAAATTTCCACCGTGCCTTGACCGGGTCTGCCAACCATATGACCTTGCTCCACGGTCAATTCAGGGCCGGACAATAGACCATAGCGAACGGCATAGGCCCCGGCGGCACCCACCGCAGATCCGGTGAAAGGATCTTCGGATACATTGCCCGGCGAAAGCAAGCGCCCGTGGAAATCGGTTTCAGGATCAATCCCTTCGGGGGAAAAAAGATAGGCGGCATCTACCTGGTAATCTTTCAATACCGCCATCAGTCGCGACCGGTCCATCCGTGCCTTGCGCAAACTGGCCATATCAATCAGCGGAACTATCAGAAAAGGGACGCCGGTGCTCACCACCTGTATGGGCCCTGAATCCAAAAGATCCTTTGGGTGCAATCCAATACTCTGGATTAAATCCTGCGCATCGGACACCGCACCAAATGTCGGCGCAGTTTGGGACATCACCGCTCGAACCGGCCGACGGCTCGCAGCCCAATGAATTTCTACCGGCAACACACCGATGTTAAATTCAAAATCTACTCGGCTGACATCCTCTTTGGCCGGCACCTTGCCCTCTTGCGCCAGCATGAAAGCCGTTGCAATAGTTGGATGACCGGCAAACGCAATCTCCTTGTAGGGCATAAAATAGCGCACCCGCACCGCAGCTTTTTGCGACGGCATCACAAAGGCAGTTTCGGAAAGATTGGTTTCACAGGCGATCTTCTGCATCTGGTCGTCGGTCAACCCGTCGGCTTCAGGCAAGACCGCACAGGGATTGCCGCTAAAAGGCTCGGTAGTGAAGGCGTCAAGGTAAATGATGCGATACTGGCTCATTTTTTTATTTCTCGTTTTTTACTCATCACTTGGAATTTTCTTCCTTGCTGATAATCGATAAAAACTGCTGTGAATTTACAGGCGAATTTGGCGCTGGCCTGCCTTCATCCTCTTTTCAAGAAGACCGGAAAACCGTGTCAGCGGAATAAACATCACCATGTATAGCACCGTTACGAAAATCAACGGCGAGGGATTGGCAAGTAAGGACTTCTCCGACAAGCCGGCTTTCAACAGTTCAATGATAGAAATAGACGATGCCAGGGCGGTGTCTTTTGCACTTGCCACGTAGTTGCTCACCAGGGGCGGGATCACCACCCGGAACGCTTGGGGGAGCAACACCAGTCGCATGGTTTTGATCGGGTTTAACCCCAGGGCATGGGCCGCCTCGATCTGCCCTTTTTTTATTGATAGAAAACCGGCCCGAAAGATCTCACTCACATAGGCCGAACTGTTCAATCCGAGCGCCAGAATACCGGACATGATTGCGTTTAGTCGAATCCCCACAAAAGGCAGAGCGTAGTAAATCATCATCATCAGCACGATGATCGGCATGGCTCTGAAAAAATCAACATAGGCAATGATAAAAAAATTCAGTACCGGATTGTTGAAAGAACGAAAAACCGCCAGTAATAGTCCGATGATCGTGCTCATGATCGCTGCCGAAACCGCCAGCAGCAAGGTTGTCCAAAAACCCGTCACCAATGTTGGCCAGGCTTTTTTAATGATCTCGAAATTAAAAAACAAAAAGGTCATTTCGCCCCAGCGGGCGGTTGAGTAACGGTAGTAAAGCCAGGCGGCAACCACCAGAATGGCAAACACACTAACCGTCTTGAGGACCTCCGGCTTTAGTTCATCTGTAAAAATGATGACAGCCCACGCGATCAGGAGCAGGAAGAACAAGACAATTCTGCTTAATCCAACGGTTGCCGGGGGCCCGCTGGGCGGTAGCAAAAAAGCACCGTATAAAACCAGCAGCGTCAGAAAACTGTAGACAAAGCTGTTGCGGCGGATCAGGGGAATATGTCCCATCCTGGCTTTGACTTCACTCAATCGGGAAGCCTTTGGGTTCGAAGACGGTTTTGCAGTCATCGGAAACTCGTTTTACAAAATTCTGCTCAAAAATTCCTGTGTCCGAGGGTGCTGCGAGTCATTAAAAATCTGATCCGGCGTTCCTTCTTCGACGATGAGCCCTCCGTCCAGAAAAAGAATACGGTCAGCGGCCTCACGGATAAACCCCATCTCGTGACTGACAATCATCATGGTCATCCCTTCTTGGGCCATGGCGCGCATGACATCCAGCACTTCTCCGATCATTTCCGGGTCCAACGCCGAGGTCGGTTCGTCGAAAAACATAATCTGGGGTTGCATCGCCAGAGCGCGGGCAATGGCGACCCGCTGCTGCTGACCACCGGAAAGCTGGTCGGGATAAACTTCGGCCTTGTCCTTCAACTCTACCTTTTCCAGCAACGCCATACCACGCTGGGTGGCTTCTTGCGCAGATATTTTGCGCACATTCATGGGGGCCAGTTTGATATTTTCAATCGCTGTCAGGTGGGGGAAAAGATTGAAACTTTGAAATACCATGCCTATCTCTGTGCGCACCTTATTGATGTCGATGTAGGGTGCCATGATATCGACACCTTCGATATAGATGTGGCCCGAGCTGGGCTCTTCCAGGCGATTCAAACAGCGCAGGAAGGTGCTTTTGCCGCTGCCGGAAGGCCCCATGATGGCCACCACTTCCGAACGTGTGACCGCCGTGCTGATACCCCGCAGGACATGCAAATCTTTGAACCGTTTGTGCAGATCGACAACTTCGATCATTTTTTCAGAATCAGCTATGGCATTCATTCTGTTTATTTCTTAAGCCTGTTTTCGAGTATGTTCACAGCCCGCACGAGGGGAATCAACACAGCCAGGTAAATCAGTGCTGCGGCCACCAGAGGGGTCGGATTGGTTTTGCTGGTATATAATTCCCGGGCGCGTTTCAATAGTTCGGGGGCAGCCACCACCGAGGCCACCGCCGTATCTTTTAGCATCGCCACAAGGTTGCCTGTCAGGGGCGGTATGACCACTGGAATGGCCTGGGGCAGAATTATTTTATGGATGGTTCGCCAGCGCGACAACCCCAGGGAGCGCGCTGCTTCAATCTGGCCGGAATGCACCGATTCGATACCGGCCCGTATGGACTCGGCGGCATAGGCGCCATATCCCAGCGACAGCGCCACCACGGTTGACAAAATCGAGCCCAGGGAAATGCCTGCATAGGGCAGCGCAAAAAAAAGGACCACCATAATCACAATCATGGGAATCGAGCGAAAAACATCAACATAGGCCTTCAAAAAAAGGTTCAAGGTAGGGCTGTTATAGGCCCGCAAAATCGCAACCAGCAGCCCCACCAGGACACTGCCGACTGCTGAAATCGCCGCCAGCATGAGCGTAACGCCCAGACCGTTGCGCAGAATCCACCAGTTGCCCTCCAATTTTTCCCAGTTAAAGAAAAACTTGCGCAACCGGCCCCACTGTGCGCCTGAATAGCGATAAAACAGCCAGCACAGCACCGCTATTAACAGCAGCGCAATCGTCATTTTCAAAAATTCGG
>JARFPZ010000223.1 GCA_029288035.1 Desulfosarcina sp. | reverse complement strand
ATCGTGAGAAGGTGACTTCTTAAGCAGTTCAACTGAGGCGATGCCTGCCAAAGAAGCGCCCAGTGATCTGGACATAGTTATTATTTGATCAGAAACATCTGATTTTTCAGCTTGACTCATGCCGTACTTCCTTTACCTGTGCAATTCTTATCATCCCGCTGAATTGACAAAATAAGCGGATTAACAGAAAAACTTGGGACGTTTTTTGAATCCCATCCTTCAATTAATTATGTCATGTGGATATAGTTTTAACTTTTATTAGAGGTTATTACTTGAAAAGACGAGATTTGCTGCTTTACTTTTTTGCCTTTACACTTTGGGCAGTTATATTTTTTCTTGTCATAGTCAGAAATCGAAATCGTCACACTAAAAGTTTTTTTACATTTTTCACAGTAGAATTCATATGTAGGCATTTTCAACCTCCTTTTTCATTTTCTATCCACAATTCCAAATGTTAACAAATCTCCATGGCAATTAGAGTAACGTCATCATGAGTTAGCTCTTTTTCAGTAAACTCATGCAAAGTTTTGAGGACCGCCGATTTAAGTTCAGACAAAGAGGCTCCTGTATTTTCGTCAAGAGCATCTTTGAGGCGCGCCAATCCAAAGCTTTCACCCCCGGGATTTGGTGCGTCAATGATGCCATCGGTATAGGCAAAGAGTCGGTCTCCGGGAGTCATCGACAGCCTAATCTGGCTGTAACGCGTATCCAAATCGATAGCAAGGGGTATGTTTAGTGGAAAACCATCGCTTTGACCTTTAGGCCCGGGCGGTCTGGCAAAAGACCAGACCCTGTCGTTGGCCCGCTGGTATAGAACAGGAGGGTGACCGGCATAAGACACTTTCGCTTCGCTCTCTTCACGATAATACGCGACAACTGCCGCGGTCGTCATGGCATCCAGGCTGCGGTTGCTAATTCGTTGGTTAACTTCGCCCAGAATGACATGACTGTCCGGCTCTCAAATATGCTCATTTAAAGTGTCATAGACATACTGACTAATTTCCGAGACTGCCTCGCCGTGACCGGTAACATCTGCGATAGCCAGTCGCGTGATGATGCCACCTTTGCAGACTCCAAAATAGTAGATGTCTCCACCTTTACCTCCATCACAACAAGCTGTTGAATAGATAGAACCGATGACGTTTCCAGCAGAGACTTCTGAATCTTGATTCCGGATACCTCCCCAGAGTTCCTTGCACTCAAGCCTTCCATCTGCGTCAGCAATTGGGAACGGTGAATCTTTGTCGTGCATTTTTATACCTCCTTCCCCAAATATGGTCGCTAAAGCGAGTTAGTCATTCTCCTATTTATCGAAAAGATAAAAGTTTAGATTCCACAAATCTTACTGTCATTAAAACAGTGAGAAGCCAAGCTGCAATTTACTGGAAGAACATTTTGTGATTTATCGTGTTAGCTGAATCGCCGCTTGAAGTCTTTAATTGAACTATCTGTCCGAAGTCATGGACTGTCTTCGGTTTTAGATTGCATATCCGGATAGAGCACCGGAATTACATTGGATAATTTGAGTGATATATTGAAGGGTAAACGGAATTTTGGTATAGCCTCAAAAACACCCTCAGATTCCATGCCAGGGAATATTTGACAATCGGTTGATTTGAGAATCTTACACACACTTTGATATGCAGCTTCGCATCCCATAACTATTATGGCTTCATATTGACGTGCATGTTTTAATAATTTCTTCCTTTGCCCTGAATTCCAGAAACAAATTATAAAATTGAGTGGCATTGGGAGAAGACTGCCTTTAAACACATCAGTTTTTAGACCTTCTTTTTCCAGTTGAGATTGCATATTGTTGATTAGTTGTTCATAAGATTCTGTCTTTAAGAATCTGTGAAAAAATTCAATATAAGGCTTTTCCTTCCTCATTGCCAAACTGGCTGCGGGACAGAATCGGCAAAGGACAATCAAGGCTGACAGAAATTTCGCAACTTTAGGGATCATATACACGTCTTTTAGATAGATGGGCATTTGTCACCTCCTAAAATTAAGCGTTTTTAATGTATCATCAATTATTCAGGATTCTGAAAGTGGTGATTTCATGAAACATCACAAATATCCCCAAACCTGTGATTAGTAGATGAAAGTCTAAAAATTTAGATCCACATGAAAATTGAGATTTCTCGCCATGTATGAATTCTAAATTAATTCAGATAGAAAAACGATATCTCAACGTCTTCTCTACATTCTTTATCTGGTTTGCTGTCCATATTCAACCATTTTTCAATTCAACAAATGGTTTAAACATATGAACCGTGCGTTGTTCATCGCATTGTGTAGAATGCTCTTTCAAATCCACAAAAAATTACACCTTGATAATTAGATTCGCTGAACAAATTTATAACCAAGCGGCCATTGTGGGTTTCCCATGGCTAATCCACATGATGCGCTGAGTAGAGATTTCGTGCCTGGCCTCATAACGTGCCTGAAGAAAACATTGGTGAAAATTTAGATCAGTTGTGTATTAGGGAGGGCAATCTGAAATATCTCGAAGGCAAAATAGTGGATGCTAATCTAAAAAAACATATGCCCAAGTTTATTACCATGATAGCCGAATTGTACATTTTTGATAGCTTTTAGAGGCAGAGGTCGTAGTTCGTGTCCTTCCCAGTTCCATATTAAAGCCCATGTATAATGCCGTTTAGCGAATGAAGACGGGAATCTCGAGCGCATCGTCATACTCCGGTTTCCCAGTGGGGTTGTCTTTTTTCAATAGCAGCATCGCTTTTCCGCTGGAGGCTGGTCTCTTGAATGTGATCTTTCCCTCGAATGCAACGAATTCTGTAGTCATCCACGGACTTTGTGCCGTGCAATAGCTTTGCCCGATTACGCTACCGATGGCATCAATGATGACCATTGGGAAATCACCTTCAAAGAACCAAGTACCGCGGGCCTTGCCGCTGACAGTCAGCAGGGAGACAATCTTCGATCCCGGCGCCGGCGAATCTACTAAGATTATCCTCGCCTTGCAGTTGCCTTTAGGTGGCACTCGCACCAGTCGTGAGGCGAAAAATCCGCCTGGGTAATCCGCGCCGAATCCATCCCTTGGGGCCTCGATTTGTCTACCGTAAATCACCATGAACACCGGAGCATAGGGTTCTCGATCGGCTGCAAGACTCCGATAGGCCTCCATCAAATCATTATATCCGATGGAATCACCCGTAATCCACAGGTCCTCTGTCTGGCCGCACGGATGGAAGGCCCTTACTTCATGCCCGATCGTCACCCATCCCTCAAAGAGTTGACCATGCTCCTCCGGTGTTCCAATGTTTTGTAGTTTACCGTTTTGAAAAATAAAATAGGCAGACTTGGGTACGGATGGCCCGACAGCCATGGGTTCATCAGATCTGCGATCTTGATATTCGACAACGATCACTCCATTACGAATTGAAACGTTGTCTACTCTAATTCGGTCCCCAAGAAGTACAGCATTGGTGCCATGATATCCGTCGTTACTGTTTATGGCGGCGGCGGCATAGATGAACGTGCCAGTTCCCCCACTGTTTTGAAACAGAATTAGGGCGGCATCCTGGCGGCCGTCATCGTTGAGGTCTCCGACAGTGGGATTTCCGAGCACTGCGGTTGTGATCTTTGATACGGACCCAGGCGCCGCCTCTTTTTCGCTTCTGCCATTGATCAGGTCAATCTCTTTGCCGTCTATTCGATAAGAGATATTGCTGGGATCGTGTGGCTGCGGAAGCAGGGGTGTTCGTGAACGAAAAGCCCGTGCACCGTGGTAGGGTGGTTCGGCCAGGGCCAGCGCCACGTGGGCCGCTGTGGGGGAGG
>JARFPZ010000117.1 GCA_029288035.1 Desulfosarcina sp. | reverse complement strand
TGGAACGATAACCCAGAAAAAGGTAATATCGACGCCGGCGGACATCGCATTGCAAACCGTGAAAAACTCGGGTCCAAGTGAGCGTAAAGCCGTCCAGGACCAAATCTGTAAATAGATTTGAGAAAGATTTTCATCTTTTGTTGCAAATTATCCGAAATAGTCGCTGTACGGCTTAACGCTCACTGAGCCCCTCAGACAGTTTAACGATTTGCAATGAAACATCCACCGGCTTTTAGCGACGAGTTTTATTTGGGTTATAGAACCTAAATAAAAAGTAAAATTCAGAACGATTCGCCCAAATTCAGTCTTATTGACGCGATTTCTGACATTTCTGGTGCATCAGATTTTACGACACATCAGTAGTTCTGAATTTTAAGGCGTTGGGGGATTTTATACCTGAATTATCTAATCAACCCCTTCGCCTTACTTTTTTTTGGTTCGATAGATTCAACTGTTTCGGCCTGTCCGGGTTTGGGTTTGCCCTTCGGCTTTTGCAATGTCAGGTCTTAATTCGGTCGCATTAATCTGAATTTTGGAGGATAGGCAATCACCATGAAAAAAGAAAAAAATACGGATCGAATCTCAACATTTATCGGTGCGGATGCCAGCATCGACGGCGCTATTGAGTTTAAAGGCACCATTCGGGTTGATGGCCGGGTGAAGGGGACTATTTCCAGCAATGGCGGTACGGTTGTGGTCGGTGAAAAGGGGATTGTCAACGCCGAGATTTCCGTTAATGTGGCCGTTGTGATGGGCGAGGTCAACGGCACCATTGACGCCAAGGAACGCATTGAGGTTTATCCCCCCGGACGTCTCGGCGGCGATATCCAGTCTCCGATCGTTTCTATCGAGCCGGGCGGTATTTTCAATGGAAATTGTGTGATGAAGCCAAATACGGCCTCAGCAGGCAAGCCGACCCTTTTCCCCAAAAGGCAACTCGAGGCTGCCGAATCAAAAGAAAAAGAATGAATTGAAAAATATTCAAAAAACCTTTGACAACCAATCATGGCTGATGGTATAGACCGCCCCAGTTGAGTCTACGACCCCAAGGGGAATTTGTGAAGCAAATAAAGTAGTTGCCGTGAACAGGTTGACGGAGGTTTTTTTATGAAGATTTCTGGTATTTACCGGAAAGGTTTCCCTACCTTTATTATCATTCTTGTCCAGATTTGCCTTGTATTTCCCAAAATCGTGTTAGGGTCATCCGGAGAGTCCGGTGGCGGCGGAGTAACGGTTATTCCTGACGGATCGATTATCATTCAAATTGTCAATTTCCTTTTTGCCATATGGGTGCTAAACGTATTGCTGTACAAACCGATACGCAAGATTTTGACCCAGCGAAAAGAAAAAGTAAGTGGCCTTGAGCTTGCCATCGAAACCTCCAACAATGATGTCAGAGAAAAAGATGACGCTTTTGCGGCGGGCATAAAGGAAGCCCGAACCAAAGGTTTTAAGGAGAAAGATGCCTTGTTGCAGCAAGCGGCGGATGAGGAAAAATCGATTCTCGATGATATCAATCGCAAAGCCCAGGCGGAGTTAACCGAAATCCGCGACCAAATAAAAAAAGACGCCGAGGTTGCCAGAGAAAGCTTGCAAGCACAAATCGGTGATTTCGCGAACCAAATCAGTCAAAAAATTTTGGGGAGGGCTGTTTAATGAAGATATCCGGTTTTGGCGGCCTGCATCTTTTTAAGAAAAGCTCAGCGGTAATTTTGTTGATTTTGTTGTTGTTTTTCAGTTTTTCAGTTCCTACCGCCCTGGGTGCATCCGGTGAAGATTCCGGCGCAAAGGGGTGGACCTCAACCGATTGGTTTCGAGTAATGAATTTCACGGTGTTAGCGATAGCGCTTGTTTTTCTTTTACGCAAACCGCTGTCCCAGGCACTCGGTGCCCGGATCAAGGGCATTAAAGACCAATTGGAAGACTTGGAAGCACGCAAAGCCGAAGCTGAAAAACAGCTGGCTGAATATAGCGAAAAACTATCTCGGCTGGAAAAAGAGTCTGATAAGATTGTTGAGGATTATATCAAGCAGGGAAATGAAGCTAAAGCGAGAATTTTAAAGGAAGCGCAATCGGCTGCTGATAAGCTCCAGAGTCAGGCTCGCCGAAATATCGAGCATGAATTCAAACAGGCAAAATTAAAACTGCAGGAAGAGATTTTCGAAACATCGCTGTCCAAGGCCGAGGAAATTTTAAAAAGTAAAATTTCGGGCGAAGATCAGGACAGATTGGTGGATGAATATCTGAGGAAGGTGGAGGCAGGATGAAAAATTTGGCGATTGCACGGCGTTACGCCAAAGCACTATTATTGATCGGAAAAGAAGACGGTCAAACCGAAACTTATCGCGAAGAGCTTGCAGAGTTTAGTGAATTGATTGAGAAAGAAACATTGCTCGAGCAGGCCATCAACAATCCCCTTTACAATGCTGCCGGGCGCAAAAAGGTTTTGGAGACTATTATTGAAAAGGTTGCTATTTCCCCAATCATGAAATGCTTTTTAATTCTTTTGTTTGAAAAGGGGCGCTTCATTCATTTGGGCGGTATCAATGACTTTTATCAGAAACTCGCCGATGAGTTAAAAGGGATCGCACGTGCCAGCCTGGTTTCGGCCACCGAACTGTCATCGGAAACCGTTGAAAAGATTCGTAAAACCCTGTCAGAAAAGACAGCGAAAGATATTATTCTGGAAGTTGAACAGGATCCGAGCCTCATTGGAGGGATTGTCACTCGAATCGGCGATCTTGTTCTGGATGGGAGTATCAAAACACAATTACTCAATATGAGAGAATCATTAAAAAAGGGTGAAGGTGTGTAATGGAACTAAGAGCAGAAGAAATCAGCCAAATTATTAAAGAACAGATTACGGATTATGACAAGAAAGTCGAATTGAGTGAAACCGGGGTCGTTTTGTCTGTCGGAGACGGCATTGCGCGGATGTATGGTCTGGAAAAAGCCATGGCAAATGAGCTCGTGGAATTTTCCGGCGGCATCTTGGGGCTCGTACTGAACCTTGAAGAGGACAACGTGGGTGTTGCCGTCATGGGTGAGGATATCCACATCAAGGAAGGCGATATGGTCAAACGAACCGGCAGGATTGCTGAAGTTCCGGTGGGCGAAGCGGTTCTCGGCCGGGTCGTCTCCACTGTCGGCGAACCTTTGGACGGCAAGGGTCCCATCGACGCCAAGGAGTTCAGACGGGTTGAAATGGTGGCCCCGGGTGTTATTGAGCGCAAGGGTGTGCATGAGCCCTGTTATACGGGTATCAAGGCCATTGATGCCATGACGCCAGTGGGACGCGGACAGCGGGAACTGATCATCGGTGATCGGCAGATCGGTAAAACCGCCATTGCCGTTGATGCCATTTTGGCCCAGAAAGATACGGATGTTTACTGTATTTATGTGGCCTGCGGGCAGAAAAAGTCGACGGTGGCCCAGGTCCACGCCGTGCTGGAAAAGTACGGCGCCATGGAATATACAACCATCGTAGCCGCTTGTGCCAGTGATCCGGCCTCCTTGCAGTTTCTTGCGCCTTATTCCGGCTGCGCCATGGGAGAATACTTCCGAAATAAGGGCCAGCATGCGCTGATTGTCTATGACGATCTTTCAAAACAGGCAGCCGCCTATCGGCAGGTCTCACTTCTGCTGCGACGTCCTCCCGGACGTGAAGCCTATCCCGGCGATATTTTCTACAATCATTCCCGTCTGCTTGAGCGGGCGGCAAAGATGAATGACGAACTCGGTGCAGGGTCCCTGACAGCGCTTCCGATCATCGAAACCCAGGCCGGTGATGTCTCCGCCTTTATCCCGACCAATGTTATATCCATTACAGACGGCCAGATTTATCTGGAGCCCTCTTTGTTTTTCGCCGGTGTCAGACCTTCTATCAATGTGGGACTGTCGGTTTCGCGGGTCGGCGGTGCAGCCCAGGTGAAAGCCATGAAACAGGTGGCCGGCACCTTGCGTCTGGACCTGGCTCAATTCCGTGAATTGGAAGCATTCGCAGCCTTTGGCAGCGACCTGGATGCGGCCACCCAGAGGCAGTTGACGCGCGGGGCAAGGCTGGTTGAAATCCTTAAACAACCGCAATTTCAGCCGCTGTCAATGGAAAAACAAGTCACGATCATCTACGCTGGCACAAAAGGTTATCTCGATGCGTATCCGGTTGAGGTCCTGGAAAAATACGAGGCCGGACTTTACGCATTTGTCGAAGACAGGTATCCGCAGATTTTTTCTGAACTGAAGGAAAAGGAAGAAATTTCAGACGATCTGGACAAGGTGATGGCCGAAGCCATGGAGGTTTACGGCCGAGAGTTTAAGGATACGATCAAATAGTAGTTGGTTATGAGTTAAACGTTATTAGTTAATAGTTCGGATCTTCTTCGAATAACCAGTGACCACTAACAAATAACCTGAGGTATATATGGCAAGTCTAAAAGATGTCCAGAATAAAATTGCTGCGGTTAAGAAGACAAAGCAGATCACCAAGGCCATGAATATGGTGGCGACTTCAAGATTGCGGGGCGCCCAGACGAATATGGAGAATTTTCGCCCCTATGCCAGTAAATTTGCCGAGGTATTGGGGAGTCTGGCTCAGAAGTCCGGTGAGGAAGCCAGCCCTTTACTGGTGCCCCGTGAGGAAGTAAAGAAACTTCATGTGGTCTTGTGTACGTCGGACCGGGGGTTGTGTGGCGGCTTTAATGTCAACCTGATCGAGAAGACGCGCTCCTTCATAACGGATAAATCCGGTGACGGCATTGCGATATCATTTACCAATTTTGGGAAAAAAGGCCGAGACTGGTGTCGCAAGCAGAAATTACCGAGAGTAGACGAACATATCGGTGTCGTCGGAACCAGTTTTGGCTTCAATGTGGCGGCCAATGCAGGACGCAAGTTAGTGGAGGGATACCTGAACGGAGACTATGACGAAGTCTATGTCGTCTACTCCGAATTTTTGAGCATGGGCAGACAGGTCCCCATCCTAAAACAGCTGCTGCCCATACCACCGATTGAAATTGCGGAAGATGAAGCTGAAGAGTACCTGGCTGAACATATTTGCGAACCCTCAGCCGACAGTCTTTTAGGGGAGTTGCTGCCAAAAAGTGTCCATGTGACGCTGCACAGCTCGCTGTTGGAAACTTCCACCAGTGAACATGCCGCCCGGATGGCCGCCATGAACAATGCAACCAATGCATGTAATGATTTGATCGAGAATTTGACGCTGGCATATAACAAGGCCAGACAAGCAGCCATTACCGCAGAATTGATGGACATCGTCGGCGGTGCCGAAGCGCTAAAGGGATAGTTAATCGTTCGTAGTTAATTGTTATTTGTTAATCGGGTTTATTTCCAGATGATGTGATAATCCTATACGAATAACAAATAACGAATAACAAATAACCAATTTGGAGGTTTTTCGATGGGAGAAAACATTGGTAAAATTATTCAGGTTCTGGGCCCCGTGGTGGATGTGGAATTCGAACAGGGTAATCTGCCCACCATCTATACGGCACTGACGATCAGCAACCCTGCCATTAACGATGAAGAGGGCAACCTGGTTGTTGAGGTCGCCCAGCATCTCGGGGACAATGTGGTCAGAACCATTGCCATGGATGTGACCGACGGCCTAATGCGAGGTCAGGAGGTAAAGGATACCGGTAAGCCGATCATGATGCCGGTTGGTGAGGCAGGTCTGGGGCGTGTTCTCAATGTTGTTGGACGCCCCGTTGACGGGCTCGGTCCGGTCAGCCAGGATAAGATGATGCCGATCCACCGTGAAGCGCCGACATTTACCGAGCAGGATACGACAGTGCGAGTTCTTGAAACCGGCATCAAGGTTATCGATTTGCTGGTTCCGTTTCCACGCGGCGGCAAAATGGGGCTCTTCGGCGGGGCCGGCGTTGGTAAAACCGTTATTATGATGGAGATGGTCCACAACATTGCCATGCAGCACGGCGGTATATCGGTATTTGCTGGCGTTGGAGAACGGACCCGTGAGGGAAACGACCTGTACCACGAGATGAAGGATGCGGGCGTACTTCCCAAAGCAGCATTGATTTACGGGCAGATGACGGAACCTCCCGGTGCAAGGGCGCGGGTGGCACTTTCCGCCCTAACAGCCGCCGAGTACTACAGGGATGAAGAAGGTCAGGATGTCCTTATTTTCATCGATAATATTTTCCGTTTTACCCAGGCTGGTTCTGAGGTTTCAGCCTTGCTGGGACGGATGCCGTCTGCTGTAGGTTATCAGCCGACCTTGGCGGTAGACCTTGGCGAGCTCCAAGAACGGATTACCTCAACAGACAAAGGATCGATTACAGCCGTTCAATGTGTCTATGTCCCTGCTGACGACCTGACAGACCCTGCCCCGGCAACGACATTCGCCCATCTCGACGGAACGGTGGTACTTTCCCGTAAGCTGGTTGAGCTTGGCATCTATCCATCGGTGGACCCACTTGATTCGACATCCAGAATCCTGGATGCCGCCTATATCGGCGATGAACATTATCAGGTCTCGCGGCAAGTACAAAAAACCCTGCAAAAATATACGGAACTTCAGGATATCATCGCCATTTTGGGAATTGATGAATTGGATGACGCCGATAAAATTACCGTAAGCCGTGCAAGAAAAATTCAGCGGTTTTTGTCACAACCCTTTCACGTTGCTGAGGTTTTTACCAACACCCCCGGATCTTATGTAAAGATCGAAGACACGATCAAAGGTTTCAAGGAAATCGTTGAAGGTAAGCACGATGATCTGCCCGAACAGGCATTTTATATGGTCGGGGGCATTGATGAGGTGGTGGAAAGAGCCAAGACGATGGCTGAAGCAGACTAAATAATAGGTGTAAGCATGGCTGGAAATGTCAAATTGGAAATTGTCACACCCGATAAGGCGATTGTCAACGAAGAGGTAAAGATCATCATGGCACCGGGATCACTTGGTGAATTCGGCGTTCTCACTGGACATACGCCTTTTCTAACCACATTAAAAACCGGGATTGTCCGTTATACTGACGCAAAGGGAACCGAGCGCTATGTCTTTGTTAACGGCGGATTTGCCGAAGCGCTGCCGAATAAGGTGACAATTTTGGCGGAATCGGCGGAAAAAAGAGAAGATATCGACCTGGATCGCGCCAAAGCATCCCAGAAAAGGGCTGAAAAAAGGCTTGCAGATGCCCGCAACCAGGAAGATATCGATGCCGTCCGGGCCAAGGCGGCTCTGGATCGGGCGTTGGTACGGATTAATATCGCCGGACTCCGTTGATGATATCTGGTTATTATTTACCGTAAAGCTTATTTTCCACGTTTACACCAAAAGGGGAGAATTTATAGAAAAGGGTAAACCAAACACTTGGTTTGCCCTTTTTAAATCTACCGGTAAATTAAGGTTATCGAAATAAAATTAGGTAAAATTGATGAGAAAAAATATTGCTGTTGTTATTCTGGCCGCCGGATTGGGAACCCGCATGAAATCAGATAAGGCCAAGGTGCTTCATGAAGTTGCTGAGCGGCCCATGATTCTTTACGTAGTCGAGGCTGCTCGAAAAGTGGCCGGTGATGACGTCATCGTGGTGGTTGGCCATCAGGCACAAAAAGTTCGGGAAATTATATCCGAAACAGCGCAACTGCATTTTGCCGATCAGGAGCAGCAACTCGGGACAGCGCATGCGGTAATGTGTGCTATGCCTCTTATCCCCGATCATTGCGATGAAGTTGTTATCCTATATGGTGACGTGCCGCTTATTTTACCTGAAACCATATCGGGTCTTGTCGAGGACCATGCGGCGTGTTACCGTGATATTTCTCTCTTGGCCGTGGAATTGAAAAATCCTTATGGATATGGTAGGGTTTTGCTGGATGATAATCATGAAGTATCTGGAATAGTTGAAGAAAAAGATGCTACGGACAAGCAAAGAAAAATCGGACTGATTAATACCGGTATTTACTGTATCAAAAAACAGTATTTGCAGACAGCACTTCCAAAAATTCAGTCAAACAATGTCCAGAAGGAACTTTACCTGACTGATATCATGGCCATCGGGTATAATGAAAACAAGAAAACGGGGGTCATGGTCGCGGCCGATTATCACCAAATATTGGGTGTCAACAGCTGCCAAGATCTGGAAGCAGTGGACAAGATCATGAAAAAGCGGATGCGGAATATATCTTGACTTTTAGATATATTACAGATTATATTGAACTAAAATTAAAATGAGGTAAGCAAAGTGGACAATGATTTTGTATTAAAGCAGTTTGGGGAGATAGAGCAAAAAGTTGAAAGATTAATTGAAAATTGTAACGCCCAAGCGGCAGCCAATTCAGAACTTAAGAATAAATTAATAAGGTTAGAGGAGGAGATTCAAGGTAAGGTTGAGGCGGAAAATAATTACGCTGAGGAAAAGGCCTTGATCCGTTCAAAAATCGACGGCTTGCTGGCCAGACTTGATGATATTTCAGACTCGTAGTACTCGGGGCCGGCAAGGTACAGGATAGGAAAGGTAAAATTCAATAGCTGTTGGAACAGATTGTAACCATAGAGCTCTTTGGGCAACCGCACACGTTTAAAGCGGATTCGGATGTTACCAAAGCGAAGGAGGTTGCTGATCTTTTGGCAGAGGCAGTGGCTCGTGTAGAAAGTCAGCAAAGTGATTCATTATCAAATATTTCGAGACAAAAAATATTAATCTTAGCTGCCCTGAATATCGCCAATGAACATATGGAGTTGAAAAGGAATCATTCTAAATTGTTGCATGATGTTGCCCAAAGGACGACAAATCTGATTGGTAGATTAAATGATAGTATGCAGTAAATTGCGATGCTTGTTTTGTTATTGAAAACGGACTTAAATGATCTGTTGATAGCCAACGCTTTTTCTTTGATTTTTGCCGACTTAAGCGATCCGACGATTTTAACGGTCTTTCCGGGACAAATACCATAGGTGTAGGCTATTCTTTGCATTACAGAAAATATTGTTGCCCCTGCCATGCTCGTGATTGGAAGACATTCTTTGACCCAACAGCAATTACAACGGGAACCTTCCCTGGTTTCAGTGTGCATGTTCTGTTCGTTCAGAAAAGCCTAAAGAAGCCAAACGGTGCCCACTTTGAACCCCAGGTTCAAAGACCTGACAACACGGCATTGTGGTGGGGGTTCTCCCTTTTCCGGATATCATCGGATAGCCGAGTCCACTCGGCTGTGCTGCCCTCAAAGTTAACCCATCGATACCTTAGCCCCCGATTAACGCATTTTTGACTAGATAAGCCAATTGGTGATCAAGGCTGTTATTTTATACCTTTGATAACCGGGGAGAGACAAAATGAATGAATATGTTGTATTCATCGGCATTTTCTGCTTTTTTGCCGGTTTGCTGATCGCCTACTTGATTCAGGGCAGAATTGCATTCCGCAAGATAAGGGAGAGTGAAGCAGAAGCTGATCGATGCATTAAAGAATCTGAAAAGAAGGCGGCAACCCTAATAAAGGAAGCCGAATTGGAGGTAAAAGACAGGCTTTTCAAATTAAAAAATGAATTTGATGCAGAAACCAGCGAAACCCGGGCAGAACTAAAAAAAAGAGAAACCCGGTTGATGCACAAAGAAGAAAATATCGATAAAAAAACTGAACTGTTGGAAGGTCGGGAGCGCGAATTTGTTCGCAAAGAAAAGCATTTGAACAAAAGAGAAGGGAAGCTTGAGCGCAAGGAACTGGAGTATGATGAACTGCTCGAGGAGCAAAAGCAGCAGCTCGAAAAAATATCCGGCTTAACGGCTGGCCAAGCCAAAGAACTTCTGATTCGGGCGATGGAAAATGAAGCCCGCTATGAAGGCGCTAAGCTCATAAAGCGGATAGAGAATGAAACAAACGAACAGGCGGATAAAAAAGCCAAGAAGATCCTTGCCACTGCGATACAGCGATATGCAGGTGATTTCGTGGCAGAAAGAACTGTGTCGGTGGTTCAATTACCTAGTGATGAGATGAAGGGCAGAATTATCGGACGCGAAGGACGAAATATCCGGGCACTTGAAGCCGCCACAGGTATTGATCTAATTATCGATGATACACCCGAAGCAGTCATTCTTTCCGGATTTAATCCGGTTCGTCGTGAGGTGGCCCGTATCTCTTTGATGCGATTAATATCAGACGGTAGGATTCACCCGGCACGCATAGAGGACATTGTCAAAAAAGTCGGCAAAGAGGTCGATACTGCGATAAAAGATGCCGGCGAACAAGCCGCTTTTGATCTGGGAGTCCACGGCATTCACAATGAATTAATTAAATGTGTTGGAAAATTAAAATTTCGCACCAGTTATGCCCAAAATGTCTTGCAGCATTCCGTTGAAGTGGGTTTTTTGTCTGGTATAATGGCTTCGGAACTGGGATTAAATGTTAAACTGGCAAGACGGATGGGGCTGTTGCATGATATCGGAAAGGCGGTTGATCATGAGGTCGAAGGGCCCCATGCTCTCATCGGCTCCCGGCTCGCAAAAAAATTTGGCGAATCCCCCCAAATCGTTCATGCCGTAGCCGCTCATCATGAAGATGTGCCACCGAGCTCTGTTTACGCATTGCTGGTCCAGGCTTCCGACGGTCTCTCCGGTGCAAGACCCGGCGCGCGAAAGGAGTTGCTCGAAAATTATATAAAGCGTTTGGAGGATCTTGAAAATATAGCGAATTCTTTTAAAGGAGTTGCCAATACCTATGCTATTCAGGCTGGTCGGGAGTTGCGGGTGATTGTTGAAAGCAACAAGATATCCGATGAAGAATCCATTCTGCTTAGCCGTGACGTTGTAAAGAAGATAGAAGAATCATTGACTTTTCCCGGCCAGATAAAAGTTACGGTGATACGGGAAACCCGGGCAGTGGAATATGCCAATAAATAGAATTTGCCGGTCTGCCGGTTCAGCCAGTGACCGGTTTACCGGTTTGAGGCGATACGAGACGTTTATCGGTCAACGGGCATACGGGATAACGGGCTAGCGTTTGACGAACAAGAATTCTGAAGTTGTATCATCCTGCGACAGCTACCGCAGAATGTATCCGAGGTGAAAACGATATGCCAAACGTAATTGATGTCTTAAAACAGCGTGGATTTATTGAACAGACGACCCATGATCAGGAGTTGGAAGAATATATCGATCAAGGCAATGTCACCTGTTACATCGGTTTTGATCCTACCGCATCCAGCTTGCATATCGGGAGCCTGGTTCCGATTATGTCCTTGGCACATATGCAACGACATGGGCATCGGCCCATTGCCTTGATTGGTGGAGGAACCGGTCTAATAGGAGATCCCAGTGGTAAAACCGAAATGAGGAAAATGCTGACGGCAGAAATTATAGAGGAAAATGCTTCGGGTCTGAAAAGCCAGCTTTCCCGCTACCTTGATTTCAGCGACGGCAAGGCTTTGATGCTCAACAACGCCGATTGGTTGACAAAGCTGGAGTATATATCTTTTTTAAGGGACATCGGCCGTCATTTTTCAGTTAACCGCATGATCAAAGCAGAAAGCTGCAAGATGCGATTGGATTCCGAAGACGGCTTGAGCTTCATTGAATTCAACTACATGGTCCTACAGGCCTATGACTTCCTGGAACTATGCAGCCGTCACGATTGCAGGCTCCAGATGGGGGGAAGCGACCAGTGGGGCAATATTGTATCAGGGATTGAACTGATCCGCAGGATGAACCAAAAGACCGCTTTTGGGATAACTTTTCCACTGATCTCAACGAGCAGTGGTGAAAAAATGGGAAAATCCGCCAAAGGGGCAGTTTGGTTGGATGCTGCAAGAACATCTCCATACGAATATTATCAGTACTGGATTAATACTGATGACAGGGATGTCATCAGATTTTTGTTGCTCTTCACGTTTTTGTCAATGGATGAAATCAAGGAAGCTGAACAACTTCAGGGTGCCGATCTTAATGCCGCCAAAGCCGTTCTGGCCTTCGAGACAACCTTGCTGGCCCATGGCAGGGAAGAGGCGCTCAAGGCAAACCAGGCGGCCATCAGCATGTTTGGCAACAGAGACATTGGCGGGCATATCTTGCCGTCAAGCTCAATTCCCAGAAGCAAATCGGAATTAGATGATGTGGCTGTGCCGCAGTCATACGTGGAGAGCGAAAAATTAAAAGCAGGGATTCCCGCTTTCAAGTTATTCCATACTGCAGGGCTTGCATCTTCCGGTGGTGCCGCAAGACGGCTGATTGAACAAGGCGGGGCATATGTCAATGGGCGACGTATTGATTCTTTCGATACCTTGATCTCAGATCAGGATATGACCGCTGCCAACAGCATTCTTCTGAGATCCGGAAAGAAGCGTTTTCACAAGATTAAGTCTCGTTGAAAAAAACGTCGAAATTTTGAAATATGAGTTGACAAAACACATCTGTCGTTGTAGTTTCCATGCGCTGTTCGTGACCTGGAAATATATGTTGAGAACTGATTTTTTACAGCTAAATATTTTCTAAAAAAAGAAATTTTTTCCTTGACACCAACAGCCAATAAATATATATATACCGTTTTGTGCCAATCTTTTTATCTTTGAGACAATCCATATATATTGCACCGAAGTAAAAAAAAGCTTGACAAAAAAACAAAAGTGAGTATATTGTACATGGTCCAGTGCGATCTAAAATCGTATAACGGTCTGTTAATAGTCGCTATGACCTATCATGGCGGACATTTGATCTTTGAAAACTAAATAGTGGAAGTGAATGAGTTGGGTCTTAGTTTACAATGCTGTGACTCGTTTTCAGCATTTATTAGTTCAATTGGAGAGTTTGATCCTGGCTCAGAATGAACGCTGGCGGCGTGCTTAACACATGCAAGTCGCACGAGAACACTTCAGCTTGCTGAAGTAAGTAAAGTGGCGCACGGGTGAGTAACGCGTGGGTAATCTACCCTTGAATTGGGGATAACCCGCCGAAAGGTGGGCTAATACCGAATGACATCTTGAAAACTTATGTTTTCAGGATCAAAGGTGGCCTCTACATGTAAGCTACTGTTTGGGGATGAGCCCGCGTACCATTAGCTTGTTGGTAGGGTAATGGCCTACCAAGGCTCCGATGGTTAGCTGGTCTGAGAGGATGATCAGCCACACTGGAACTGACACACGGTCCAGACTCCTACGGGAGGCAGCAGTGAGGAATTTTGCGCAATGGGGGAAACCCTGACGCAGCAACGCCGCGTGAGTGATGAAGGCTTTCGGGTCGTAAAGCTCTGTC
>JARFPZ010000113.1 GCA_029288035.1 Desulfosarcina sp. | reverse complement strand
GTATGATATCCATTTGAAATCTAACATTTTCAGTGAGTTATGATAATGGCAAGAAATATTTAAAGAACACAAATCCAATTTTATGTAATAATCAAGGCGATTAAATTCAGCGTCTTATTTTGGGATATATCGAGATATCTTAAGTCCTGAAAAAATGGCCGACCACAATATGTTGTGTCCGCCCTTCTTTTTGAAAAAAGCAGTGAAGAAAATATTGGAACTGCAAATGCACAGTTTTTTGGCAGTTTCAGAAGTGTAAATTTATAGCCGCAATATCTACTTCTGGGGCAAGCTTAAAATTGTGGGTTGGGATGGCAAATCTCTACTTTCAGTGTTGCCATATTATTTTAGATTAGAAGACGCTATCGCTACTTCTGAAAATAAATTATATTGCTTTATGAGATGATAATAGTGTGACTGATTGATTTGCTTGCAGCCTAAGTTGTCCAATATCACCATCCTTCATTGAAATCCTGTTGTTGATCAATCGTAAGTCGCTTCAGCCTGGTAGACGAAACGCTTTGCTCCCAATCAAACCTTTGGATCTCATTAAAGGAGACGGGTCTGCGTTCAAACACCAATACCGCACGTAAACCAGAGGTAAAGTATGGATCCCCCGTAAGATTGTAGCGAGGTTTTGTACGGCTGACCTTTCCAACGCCTTTAACCCAACCTAATTTCGATACCTGTTGTGAATAGATAAGATCCTCCAGAAGGGCATACATGGCTTCGTCGACATCCGGATCTATTTTGTGGGTGACGGGTGGCCAGGTTTTAAACGTAAATCGCACACCGATATCCCGGCTGATTTGACCAATCCAAACTTGTTTGCCCTGATAACGCATCGGGCTTAGCCACATCCTCAGATGGTTTCGCTCATGCACAGAATGGCGGGGCTTCTGGCCGGCAAAATCCTGTTGCCTCTCATACAGATAAAGCGGACTGACGGGCGAGTATCTGTATCTTGTACCGAACAGAAAGGATTTGATCGTCTTCCATACCGCTTTTCCATGGGTCTGTTCGGCCGGCAGCCATCCTCTGCGAACGAATGCTGATGAAAGATCTTCGCGATTTCCAATAAATATGAGGTTCAGAGGATCACCATTTTTAGTGCCATCTTCATTGGTTGCACAACAAGGCAGGTTTTCTACTGCTTTTCTCAATTCATTTTCATTGAGATGGACAATCTTTTCTTCTGAATAGAGCTTATCAAAATCTACCTTGTGGTAATCAGCCTCAATACCGGGAACGGGAACAAAAAAAGTGAAAAATTTGGCATTGCCATAAGTGATTAAATCAATGTCGACAACCTTGGTTCCCTCATCCCGGTTGGCAAAAATGAAACCGGAAACTGAGGTGCCGGGTCCAATAGGATTCCTGAAATTCATCACTGTGAAGTGATCGTCTATCTGTTCGTTTACAGATCTGCCAATTTTTCCATGGAAAGCATAGGCGGCTTCCAGTGGTGAAAAATAGTCCGGATCGAGGCCGGCCGACATGAGCCAGTAGGGAACGCTATCAGCATTTTGAACCCTGACCCAGACTGGCTGAATGTCTTTGCCGGCAAGGTTGACACCAAAAAGTTGTCTACTTTCTTCGGCACTGAGCACAGCCACAGTTACCCTGACATCACCATTGACTTTCGACAGAGATCTTTGCTGAAAATTAACATCATGAAATGGGCGTGGTTTTTGATAAATCGTGCACCCAAAAGTCACCATGATGGTTATAATGGCAATTATAATTAAATGCAGGCTCCGGTGACTCATTGTAACCCCGTCTGGTCGGCTTAAATTTTCTAAGGGTAGTCTTAAATCCTAATCATTGTAATACCTTAAGTGGTACTAATAACCAGTTCGTTTCAGTTTAAAAATCATCGTCTTTAAAGTATTTGATCCCCTTGCCGGTTAGCTCTAGCGCCAGCCCGTCATCAGTCTACTGATACAACCGAATACCGGGGGCGGAATCGAAATGGCTCCGGCAAAAGCACCGCCTTCATCGTCCAGCACTTTTTCCCACAAACTGGCCTATCGGTCATCTCCCGAGATATTTGATAAGCTCCTTCCTCCACACGGGGCTTTCCAGTATAAACAACAAGGCTTGATTAAACTTTTCCACGTGTGGACTATGTTCTGGTAGAGCGAATGCGTAGCTCTGTTTCTCGAATTCGAAGGGAAGCACCGAAAGCGACTCATACCTTCCTTCCGCGTGGGCCTTTTTGATCAGGTATTTCAGGACTGCCCCGTCGGCGACCACCGCGCCCAGATTACCGGCATCGAGGGCCGCAAGCAATTTTTGTCTTTCCTTGAAAGTACGGCTGTTGATGCCTTGCTCCTGTAAATATTCTGCCGATGTCGTTGCTTCCATCACCCCTACCTTGACTTTAGCCAGGTCCTGTAGTCCTGTAATCTCTGAACGCATTTGATCTAGCGTGAAGGCGCTGGCGAGAATGGCGGTAACGCTGGCAATCATAAGTGTGCTGCCGACCGCCAGAACCGCCGAAAGCGTCCGTCCACCCAGCGTCCGAAATTCGTAATACCGGATCGGCCAAGATGTTACGAACAGCAGTCCTGTAATAAAGCCTTCCACCAACTTGCCGCCTCGGTTTTTCATTGAATAAAGTTTCGTGTTGATCTTATGTTCCAATAAAAAAAGGATACCGCCGATCAAAGCTGCCACGCCGACAATGATTCCCACGACCCCATACAATTTCTTATTGTAAAAAATCGTCTTGATCGCGTGCAAAATTCCATGCTGCTTCACTGCGATGGCAAGATGAGTCTCGTAAAAGGAATGTGAAAAATCTATAATTTTTTCGCGTTCATGGGTTTTGGAGAGACACGAAACCCCAACATCTGCCTTGCCCTGGGCAGTTGACTCCAACATCTCATCGAGAACATATTCCTCGATACTGTACTCGAGGCCGAGTTCTAAAGCAATATTATCCCACAGAAAAATGCTTAATCCTGAAAAGTTGCCGGCCTCGTTCATGACGAAGGGTGGACAAATACGCGCTGCAACGCGTATCGGACGCTCTGCGGACTGAGCGCAAATCGAAGAAGGTGCTAATAATAATAGGGCGATTACGAAGAATGCAATCAGTGAGAACCTGAGCTTGAACTCGAGGTGCAACATGTCATTCCTTTCAAAACAATATTCAAAAAATTACAAATATCACATTGTTGAATTTACTTATTTAATTGCAGATAGGTAGCAGGAAGCACCACCGCAGCCCCCCAGAACCGGGTTAGAGGATATCAAAGGTTTTTTTACTTTAAGAGAGGTAACGCCGGAGACTCGGCGGTTATGCGCAGATTGGGTCTCCGACGCTGAACTCGCAGATTATAGCCCGCCAATGGAAATCTCTACGCGGCGGTTTTTAGCGCGACCCTCATCGGTGTCATTACTGGCGATAGGATTTTCAGCGCCGTACCACAAGGCAACCACCCGATCGGCACCCAGATTAAAGTTCTTGGATAAATAATCCGCCACTGCCTCGGCTCTACGCCGGGACAGTTCCATGTTGTACTCCGGCTTGCCAGTATCGTCGGTATAGCCGAACAGCACCGTGTAAGCGCTCGGGTTATCCACCAGGAACTTGCCGACCTTTGTGAGTGCTTCTTGACCGGTCGCAGTCGGATCGGATTTGTTCAAATCAAAGAGGATGTTGTCGACCTTGTAACCGGCGACTTTCGTCTCCGATGTGGTCACAACTTCGGTATCCCACTTTGTATAGAAAAGGGGGCCAATGCCATAGTAGGGCTGGGTAACATAAGAATCGAACGGGATGGCCCGCGAGCACATATTGGCCCTGCTCATATCAGAGACCGTCTTTCTGTCCCTTTCTTGCACGGCGTAATCGATCACCTGGAAACAAACGTCATGATTTTTTGCCAGCGCTGCTGTTTTGTCCCCGGGACTGGTAGTGCCTGCGGTTGAATCGTAACCGCCGTCGCTGAAAATGTAGACGAAGGTCTTGCCGCTCAGACCTTTCAGCACGGTCTCTAATTCATTCAGACTCTTCACCAGCGGGGTCTTTCCCGCCGGTTCGGCCGGAAGTTTTTTTAGCGCAGCCGCCACCCCGGCCGCGTCAAATTTCTGCATGGGATACAAAACTTCCCACGGTGTGAATCGATAGACGCCGACGTTGTAACCAAGATCCGGCAGACGACCAAATCCGGTAGTGAGTGCGTCTATTTCAAGCTCATAGTAAGGCTTTTTGTAAGTTTTGTTTATTGCCGCCAAGGAGCCGGAGGTGTCCACCAATACAATGACATTGTCGGCCGTTCTGACAAGCACCTCTTTGGTGATGACATCTTCGCGAATATCATCGACATAGATAATCTCTCCGGCTTGAACTCCGCCGCCAACAGTGAACACCAGAGCCACTAACATGACCAACATCAACAAAGCTAATTTTTTGTACATACTTTCCTCCTTTTTGGTTTGGGTGTTTTGGTGCCGACGAAAGCACCGTCTGTTTGCCTTTTTATCCGTTAGTTATTTTTGACTTTTTTTCGCTATCTAATTCGTTTTTCAAATCGTTGGTAATAATTATGAATGAAACAGTGTGTTGCCAATATGTATTTTTTTTGAATCAATTCAATTTCATATATTTATTTCAGCAACCGGGGCACTCACGGTCAGGCATTTAAAAACGAATAGCCCCACTATCATTACCCTTAATGTTGATCTATATTTCATAGTTTTCTCCTTTCACAGTTTTGGGTTTATGATAAATTTCAAATTTTACAGCAACCTGCCAGAGCGGTTCAGCCCTGGCTGAAACCTAAACACTGACACCTGCCCGCCCGCCGTAGCCCCGACTCCCCTGCGGAGGTCGGGGGCGAAGGCAGGACACTTCATCTTCACTTCACCAACTCGATCTCCCCCGGCCGCCAGGATTTGTCAAAGAACGTTTGCAGAGGGCTGTAAAGACGGAGAATCACAAACCAACCCTTCGCCGGGTCCGTTTTGATCCAGTTCCCTTCGGCTATACCTTCGGGCCGTTTCGGGCTGAAGTAAATTGTCGTCGAATCGTCAGCGTTCGGTGCGGCCGCAGGTGACGGATAGCTCTGGCTACCGGCGCGTGGGTATCGCTGCGGCGTCTGCAGCATTGAGCGGGTCTGGTTGTCATAGACGGTGAACGACCAGAAGCGGGCCGCAGGGATGTCCTTTGGCAGGACGACCTTGTAGGTTTTTGAGCCATCGAATGGTTTGCTCTCCTTATCAAGATTGGCAAGGAGATACTGAGAACCCACCCCCGTCAGCCGCATG
>JARFPZ010000075.1 GCA_029288035.1 Desulfosarcina sp. | reverse complement strand
GAGCGTAATTATCAGCCACTTCCGGCGGACAATCACATCCAGGTAATCATGAAGACTAATCTCTTCTTTTTCCTGCCATTCGTAGAATGGCTTTTTAATTTCAGTGGCGGGAAGATTGTCATTGAAAGATACCGGTAATTTTTCTGGTTTGCGATTGCCATTGTCTGTGGATTGATCGGTGGTCATGATGCTACCTCAATGTACCTCCCCGCCGCAAACAGCGGGGTATCTTTAAAGGTAAAACTCATTGTATCGCAGCAAGCTGCGGGGAATTAAATCCTGCCGATTTCGCAGTCCGCTTAAAGTGATTAGAGTAATCCGTATAATCTATGGATTAAAGGAATTTTTCCGATAAAACCTGCTTCTTTTCAGGACTTGAACTTTCAAGGCGGAAATTATCAAGCCAGAATGAGCCTTTTAATTTTGAATCGAATCGGTGACTCGGCCGACGGCGCACCCGCACCAAAACCGCCCGGCACCCGGCAGGCGGTCGAAATTCGATGGCGTCCTCCCGCCACTTGTGAGTCCCTGTAATCATCGATCCGGACTGAGCGAGGCCCTTTTGATCATAGCCCACAATTTCAATAAACGGGCCTTGATCAGTGGTGATGCCCTGGCTTTTCCAAGCATAGCTCAATCGTAGTCGCTTCAGCGCGGTCACAGGAATGATCTGGTATAGATTCTGAAACGCAATATTCTGTCGACCGGCAAAGGAAATCCGAAGGGCATATTTGCCTTCTTGGGCCCCTCGGTTAACCCGCTCAATGCTCCAGTTGCCATCCTTATCGTCCCAATGACGCCAATCAAAGCCGCGCTGGGTTATTTCGGTTTCAAAGCCGCCATTGGTGATTCCATTAAGACGCCGGTATTCTTGCCAGATGGAAATTGACTCTGAAACACGCTTTTTACTCAGCAGATAATGGGCATATCGCAATCCGAATTCAGGATCAGGTTTTCCGTTTTTGCGAACTTCTTGCCAAACCGCCAAAGTGTTATCAGTCATTCCCCAACGCATCAGCCAGTCTAGATACATAACTAAATTATCAGCATCAAGGACAGTCATGACGGCCGTCACATCGCCTCCGAGTTGGATGTGCAGCAACTGCAGGGCATCTTGCGTCAATAACCGACGAGATAACAAAAAGTTCGTGTTGCGATATAAAATATCATCCATGCCCAATTCACGTGCGAGTAGAATTTGCGGCCACTTCCAGCGAGAAACGCCTTCTGTCAGTCCGCTGGCAAACATCAGGATATCACGCGATATTGCGGTATGTCCCATGGTCGCTTCGGCTTCGGCCAGTTTGAGCCAGGCATCCATGAAAAAGGGATCTTGAATGACAGCTTGCCTGAAAAATCCGGCGGCTGCTTCCGGATCGTTTTGAAACCATGCATGTAGACCTTGGGCATACTGTGCACGGGCAAAGGGGCGTAAGCGTTGCGCCTCTTCAATTGAAAAATCATAGGTTCGGTAATGGATGGGCCGCTGCAACCAGTTAAAATAGAGCAGCCAGCCGCCCAAGGCCACAAGAGCGAGCGTTATTAAAAGTTTGAATAAGATGTTACCGGGTTTCTTAGTATACATCGTTTTTTTCATTAATACCCTAGTGGGGATAGTTCACCGCAGAAGCACGAAGGACGCTGAGGGTAAATTTTGAAAATATTATTTTGTATTCAACAACCATATCAAGCCTGTAATCGTAGACTAGGTTAATTCCTCATACAGAAAGGAAAATTCGTCTTTCCTCTGCGTTCTCTGCGTCTTTGCGGTGAACTATTACCAGAACCGCCATTTCGATGCTTTTTTCACATCTATTTTTGGATCCGGCGTCATCATCGGCAGTGGATGGGTATTTCGCAATATTCTTAGCGGATTTTCTATAGCGATGCGCTGCAGGTTTTCGCTTCCCATGAGTTTTTCAATCTTGGCAGCAGCGAGGCGTACGTGGGCAGCATGGCGTTCTTGCGGATTGTGGCTGTCGGTGGCCAAGCAGTGAATGTGGCCGTTGTCTGCCAGATAGCGAGCCATCCGTAAAGCAGCCCGGCCGTGATAACCGAGAAAACTGTCCCAGTTGATCTGCAAATAGACCCCCGACTCAATCAGCCGCTCCACCTGCCGCGGACTGACCGCCAACTGTGCGCAGCGCTCTGGGTGGCCCAGGAGAATAAAATACCCTTTGGCTAATATGGCAAAAACCACTTGTTCCCAACCCAATGGAAGCTGTTGAAATGGCGTCTCAATCAGCACATAGGATGTTTTTCCAAGCGTAAGCAGTTGACCGTTTTCCAGAAGGTCGGGGATTGAGGGGTCGAAGGAAATTTCCATTCCCGGCAACACATCGAGTTCTAAACCTTTGATATTAATGGCCTGATTCAATTCGGTGAGGTGATTTCGAATTTCTCCAGTCGACAGCATCCAGGTGGTTCCAGGCACCTGATGCGGGGTCGCCACTACCTGACGATAACCGGCTTCCGTAAAAATCCGGACCATTTCCAGGCTTTCATCTAAATTTTTTGGCCCGTCGTCCACCCCGGGCAGAATATGGCAATGCAAATCTATCATATAAAAAAGCTGGGATTCGAGCCTTAGACCTTAAGCCTTGAGCCTTGAACCCTGGTTTCCGCGTCAAGTCCACAACATGCGCACAGGATAGCCATCAAGGTTACAAAATAGACACAATTGGCCGGTATTTGAAGGTTGAAATCGAAAAAGCTGTGAAACGTCAGAGATATCAGGCCACTGAAAGCGCCGACGGCTAGAAAAAACCGCATTGGATCTTTTTGAGGGTTCATATGCCTGATTCTGTATGCATTTTTCCACATAAATATTAAGAACCCTGTTAACACTGCTATGAACCCGATCCAGCCGGCCTCGATTAAAAGCTGCAGATAGTCGTTGTGGGCATACTCGAGCCGCTTATCCGCCAGCATAGAAACATTGTAAACCGGAATGACATTATCATAGTTTCTCAAACCGATTCCGAGGGGATGGTCTTTTATTATTGGCAGGCTGTCTCGCCAGTAATCCAAACGCGAATCACCATTGCTTAGTGCAAAAAATCGCTCCGTTATCGGTCCGATTCCGATTGCCATGCTATAAACGACCAACAGCCCAACGATTCCTGCCAGCATCAGCCAGGAGTATCGAGATATGCCTTTGCGACCTGAGCGAGTCAGTAATATAAAGGTCAGTAAGCCCATCAATGCACCGGCAATTCCGGCCCGGGATCGGGAAAAAAGCAATGCCAGCAGAAGCACGACGACACCCAGTGCGAGCAATGCTTGCCGATTCAATCTCTCGGAGGCCAGAATTCTTTTTAGGGTGTAACCCTGTCCCCAGCCGCCTTGGGCCATAGTGAAACCCAAGGCCAAAGGCCACATCATTTCTATAAATCCGGCAAAATGATTGCGATTGATAAAAGTGCCGCGGGCACTGCCCATATATGCTTGAACGTAATCCACCCACAGTACTCCCATTGTGGGCACCAGTGCCTGAATCAGGCCGTAAGCAGCCTCAAGCATGGCTACGCACATCATGACCAAGACAACACGCTTCAAAGTTTTAGCATCGGCGCAGAGACGCCGCACTGTACCGAAAAGCAGACAAAGGCAAATCAAAAACACCCACCATGAAAGCGCAAGTTGAGGAATGTAACTTAACGTCTGCCATGAGGACGGACGGTTTAGCAAATCTTGGGCGGTCATAAGCGTTTGATACCTGACCGGACTCAAATAGGATAAAACGTTAGTGGGCAGTGGTAAGCAGAGAAACAGCGTCACAGCAAAAAATAGCGCCACCGCTAAATTGATGCTCACACCCGGCACGATTGAGAGTTGGTTACGATCCTGCCATAGAAAAACTAAAAACGAGACTATCATGCAAATACCGTAAACGGACCATACCCAGGGCTGGACGGCAGCAAATAAAATGGGGACCGATCCCAGTATAAAAAGAGTCGTTATTTGGGCAATAGCCATTAGC
>JARFPZ010000052.1 GCA_029288035.1 Desulfosarcina sp. | reverse complement strand
ATCCGAAATAATGTCAGTGCTGCTAACTTTAGCGAATGAAATCTCTCCGCGGCAAGCCGCGGAGTATCATGTTTTTAGGATTTAACTCACCTTTATCGCAGTAAGCTGCGGGTAATTTAACCTAGGAGAGATTAAAAGGAGAATCCCGTCATGGCCGAACATCCTGATAAGCAGAAATGGATCGAACTTGCAACCAAGGAATTGAGAGGAAAACCCCTGGCGGCGCTGGATTGGATGACGCCGGAAGGTATTCCGGTCAAACCACTCTACACCGCAGAAGACCTCGAGGGATTGGTGCATGTCAACACCTTGCCGGGGTTGCCGCCCTATGTTGGGGGCCCCAAAGCCACGATGTACGCCGGCAGGCCCTGGACCATCCGACAGTATGCCGGATTTTCAACCGCAAAAGAATCTAATGCATTTTACCGAAGATGCCTTGCCGCCGGTCAGAAAGGGCTTTCGGTTGCTTTTGATTTGGCCACCCACCGGGGGTATGATTCCGATCATCCCAGGGTCGTCGGCGATATCGGCAAGGCAGGTGTCGCGGTAGATTCCGTCGAAGACATGAAAATTCTTTTTGATCAGATTCCGTTGGATCAGATGACGGTTTCCATGACCATGAACGGGGCCGTGCTGCCCATCTTAGCCGGATATATCGTGGCGGCTGAAGAGCAGGGGGTCAGCCAGGAAAAATTGAGTGGTACCATTCAAAATGACATTTTAAAAGAATATCTGACCCGCAACACCTATATTTATCCACCGCAACCTTCCATGCGCATTGTTTCGGACATTATCGGTTACTGCTCGAAACATATGCCCAAATACAACACCATCAGTATCAGCGGCTACCACATGATGGAAGCGGGAGCCGATTCCGTGTTGCAAACTGCGTTTACCATCGCAGACGGGCTGGAATATGTCCGGGCGGCTTTGAAAGCCGGACTGGATATCGACGCATTTGCTCCGCGGCTTTCTTTCTTTTTTGGAATCGGGATGAATTTTTTTATGGACATTGCCATGCTGAGAGCGGCACGGTTTTTATGGCATAAAATTATCAGTCAATTTAATCCCCAAAACCCGCGCTCCACCATGTTGCGCACCCATTGCCAGACCTCCGGCTGGAGTCTGACGGCACAGGATCCGTATAACAACATTATTCGGACAACCCTGGAGTGTCTGACCGCTGCACTGGGCGGCACCCAGTCTTTGCACACCAATTCCTTTGATGAGGCGGTGGGATTGCCCACGGAGTTTTCCGCCAGGATTGCCAGAAATACCCAAATTATCGTTCAGGAAGAATCACAGATTTGTAATGTCGTGGATCCCCTGGCAGGTTCCTATTACCTCGAGTCCCTGACCGATGGGATTATCCGTGAGGCTGGGAAAATTATTGATGAAGTTGAAGAGATGGGCGGCATGGCCAAGGCCATCGAAACCGGGATGCCGAAATTGCGGATTGAGGAGTCTGCGGCCCGCAGGCAGGCGCGGATCGATCAGGGCAAAGATGTCATTGTGGGGGTCAACAAGTATCAGATCGAAGAAGATGTCGATCTTGAGATACTGGAAGTGCCGGCCAGCGTTCGTGATGAACAAATTGCCAGGCTCAAGAAATTAAAAGCAAGCCGCGACGCTGAAGCCACCCAACAGGCACTGCAAGCCCTTACCAAGGCGGCGGCATCTGATGATAATCTGCTGGAATTGTGTATCGAGGCGGTAAGGGCACGGGCCACGGTCGGCGAAATTTCCGATGCCCTCGAAAAAGAATTCGGACGCTATGTGGCCACAACCCGGTGTATATCCGGTGTGTATGCGGCTGAGTACGGTGAATCCGAGGTCATTGAGAGCCTTCGCAAGCGGACGGAGCAGTTCCAGGAACGGGAGGGCCGACGACCCAGGATTCTGGTAACAAAAATGGGGCAGGATGGTCATGACCGCGGAATCAAGGTAATTGCTACCGGATTTGCGGACCTGGGGTTTGATGTGGATATCAGTCCCATGTTTCAAACGCCTGAAGAGGTTGCCAGAATGGCGATGGAAAACGATGTCCATGTGGTCGGTGTCTCCAGTCAGGCGGCCGGTCACAAAACACTGGTACCCCAATTGCTTGAAGCCTTGAAGGCCGAAGGCGGCGATGAGATATTGGTGGTTGTGGGGGGAATTATTCCGCCGGCAGACTACAAATTTTTAAATGATGAGGGTGCTGCGGGGATATTCGGCCCCGGAACACCGGTAACGCAATCCGCCAACCAAGTTTTGGATTCACTGGAACAAAGGCAATAGGATGCAGCTCATAATCAAAAACCCGATGCAAAAAAAGACTTGCCTAAATTCAGAACTATAGACGGATCGTAAACTCTGATGCAACATAGATGTTTGTAGCCGAACGATGTCACTGATTTTCGGGCGAGTCATTCTGAATTTATTTTCTTATTTTTTCAACCCTCTATATATTCCAAATGCGTTCACCCTGGTAAGCATTGCTTTTTTTCTTGACAAAGATTAGTTGATATAGGAATTTTAGAACTTTATATATTGAGGTCAATAACTTGATGGTTTGGTCGCTGGGCCCTCTCCATAAAACATGCGACAATAGCTCCCGGTCGCACGCTTGAAAAGTTTTCTCGCCTCGGGAGGGCGGAAATATTCTGCGGTTCGTTGTTTGGCCTCGCGGATTCTCATATGGGGGGCTACTACTGCATGATGAAGTTTTGATACTATCGATAACCCTGAACGGTGAACTCCCTGGCCCAGACCTGAGTTTAGGTTGCTCAATTAGGCAGATGCGTATTTGGGAACCTGACACGAGCTTTAATATGGTAATATAAGTCGCACCAGGGCGGGCTGAATCTCTGAACGCTTATAACGAAAGGAATTGGATAATGGGAATCGTGGAAGATAAAATCCGTGATCTGAAAACCCGGCAGGCAAAGGTGCTTGAAATGGGTGGGGAAAAGGCTGTCGCCGCCCAGCGCGAAAAGGGCAAGCTGACGGCCCGTGAACGCCTGGATCTGTTGTTCGATAAAGGCACGTTCCGCGAAATTGATATGTTTGTCAGTCACCGCTGTGTTAATTTCAATATGGAAAATGTGGATATTCCGGCAGACGGTGTGGTCACCGGCCATGGATTGGTGGACGGACGGACGGTGTTTGCCTTTGCCCAGGATTTTACCGCCCGGGCCGGTAGTCTCGGTGAGATGCATTCTAAAAAGATTTGCAAAGTAATGGATCTGGCCTTGAAGGCCGGAGCGCCATTTGTGGGGATCAATGATTCCGGCGGTGCCAGGATTCAAGAAGGTGTGGATGCGCTATCCGGATACGGTCAGATCTTTTTTCGCAATTCGGCCGCTTCCGGCGTCATCCCTCAGATTTCTGCCATAATGGGACCCACTGCCGGCGGGGCTGTGTATTCGCCGGCGATGACCGATTGGGTGTTTATGGTTAAAAAAACCAGCTACATGTTTATCACGGGGCCCGAGGTTATCAAATCGGTTACCGGTGAGGAAATTTCCTTTGAAGAGTTGGGTGGGGCCAAGACTCACAATGAAAAGAGCGGTGTGGCCCATTTTGCCTGCGAAAACGATCAGGATGCTCTCGACCGTATCAGACGCCTCCTTTCCTATCTGCCGTCCAACAACATGGAAGATCCGCCTTATGTGGAGACCGGTGATGATCCCAACCGTACGGATAAATCACTGGATTCAATTATTCCGGATAGTCCCAACCAATCCTACGATATGAAAGATATCATTCGCTCTATCGTTGACAACAGTGAATTTTTTGAGCCCCACCAATATTTCGCCGGCAATATCATTGTCTGTCTTGCCAGATTGAACGGCAGAGCTATCGGCATCATCGCAAACCAACCCAAGGTGCTGGCCGGATGTCTCGATATTAACGCATCGGACAAGGCCACGCGCTTTATCCGATTTTGCGATTCCTTTAATATCCCGCTGCTGACCATTGCCGATGTTCCCGGATACCTGCCCGGCAGTCAGCAAGAGTGGGGGGGAATTATCCGGCATGGGGCCAAACTGCTGTGGTGTTATTCTGAAGCGACGGTACCGAAGCTGCTGCTCGTGCCGCGCAAAGACTATGGCGGCTCCTATCTGGCCATGTGCTCCAGCGATCTGGGCAACGACATGGCGTTTGCCTGGCCAACGGCCGAGATTGCGGTCATGGGAGCGGCCGGGGCCGCGAACATTATCCACCGCAAAGAGATTAAAGCTGCCGAGGATCCGGTGGCCAAACGTCAGGAGAAAATCGACGAATACAACGAACTATTTTCCAACCCTTATGTGGCGGCCAGCAGAGGCTATATCGACGCCGTCATCGTACCCAGCGAAACCCGGCCCCGCCTGATCGATGCCCTTGAGGCCATTTGCGGCAAGCGTGAGACCAGGCCTCCGAAAAAGCATGGGAATATCCCGATGTAAAAGGTTTGCCGGTTCGCCCGTTGAGCCCGTTACGATGATTGGATTTCGAAAGTTGTTTTCCGGCTAACCGGTTAATCGGACAACCGGCTAACCTGCTAGAAAGGGTAATCATATGAAAGACAACAAAAAAGTCACCGCCGCAATCGCTGCAGTGACGCATTACATGCGGATGGAAGAGGAAGCCGTTCTGATGCAGCAGACCGCCATGGGCGGCATGCCGCAGGTGCTGTCCTCCGTCTCTGCTCCGGCAGCGAGGATTTCGCCCTGGAGCATGAATGGCAGACAAACCCAAATGCAGATGCGCAATCTGATGCAGATGCGAACTTTTATATAGTTGAAATCGACAATTTGAGGATTCAGGTGCCGATAGGCGAAAATAAACGTCTCGGAATTTCTGCAACCTATTAGAGATATAATGTTTTTACGGCCACCCGTGATGGTAAGCCACATGGAATGATGGAATAGTGGAGTGTTGGCCCGCCCTGGTGCGATTCGGTGTTAATCGCTTCTTCTGGGGCAATATCTTGGATTATAGTTAAAAAATAGACACATTATAAATTCGGTCCGGGCCAGGGAAGACTGGGTATGAAAAGTAGAAAAAGAATCTATTCTACAAAAAATGTTGTTTCTAACTTTTCTTCAACAATAAGAGGAGAGTCCTAAAATGAGTGATGAAAATGCAGTCAAAATGACGACCATGAATTACGACAAAGACAGGCCGGCGGCGGAAAATCCCGTCAAGATCGAAGACCTGAGTCTACGCGACGGTCATCAATCCCTTTTTGCCACCCGCGGCAGAACCGAAGACATGATCCCGGTGGCTGAACTGATGGACGACGTCGGGTTTTGGGCCATGGAAGTCTGGGGAGGTGCCACCTTTGATACCATGCACCGGTTTTTAAACGAAGATCCCTGGGAACGGATTCGGACGCTGAAGCGCTATATTAAAAAGACACCGTTTTCAATGCTGCTGAGGGCGCAAAACTTGGTGGGTTACCGAAATTATGCCGATGACGTGGCGCGCGCCTTTGTCGACAGGGCGGCCGCCAATGGTATGGATATTTTCAGAACGTTCGATGCCTTAAATGACTATCGCAATTTTGAAACCGTGGTTCCGGTCATCAAGGAGTGCGGCAAGCATTTCCAGGGGTGCATCTGCTATACCATGACCGAACCGCGCATGGGTGGCGAGGTTTATAACATCGACTATTACGTTAATAAGGCCAAAGATCTCGAGGCCATGGGCGCGGACAGCATTTGTATTAAGGACATGGCCGGGCTGATCGCACCCTACGATGCCTATGCCGTTGTCAAGGCTTTGAAAGCTGCGGTCAAACCGCCGATTCATCTACACAGTCATTTTACCTCGGGCATGTCTTCCATGACCCATCTCAAGGCCATTGAAGCCGGGGTGGATATCATCGACACCGTCATGGCTCCCTACGGCTATCGCACCTGCCATGCAGCGATCGAACCCCTGGTCATGACGTTGCTGGGCACCAATCGGGACACCGGTTTCGATATCAGACACCTGGCAGACATCAATGAAATTCTGGAAAAAGAGATTATGCCCAAATACAGGCATCTACTGGACGATTCCAAGATGGCGATCACCGATATTAACGTGCTGCTGCATCAAACCCCGGGCGGCATGTTGTCCAACCTGGTCAATCAGTTAAAGGAAATGGACGCCCTTGACAAAATCGACCAGGTATATGCCGAACTGCCGCGGGTTCGAAAGGATTTGGGGCAGATCCCCCTTGTGACGCCCACCAGTCAGATTGTGGGGATCCAGACCGTCAATAATGTCCTGTTTGATGATGAAAATGAGCGTTACAAAATGATTACCGGCCAGGTCAAAGACCTCTGCTATGGGCTTTACGGCAAAACCGCCGTGCCAATAAACCCGGAAGTCCAGAAGAAAGCCCTAAAAGGCTATGACCGTGGTGAGGAGCCGATCACCTGCCGGCCTGCCGAGGTGCTGGAACCTGAACTGGAAAAAGCCAAAAAAGATACGGAAGGGCTTGCGGTTGACCTGGATGATGTGCTGATTTATGCGCTTTATCCGGTGACCGGGAAGAAGTTTTTGAAATGGAAATACGGCAAGGAGCAGCCGCCGAAAGAGGTACTGCCAAGGACCTTGGAAGATGCAAAAGCCGAACAGGAGCTTCTTAAAAAGGCCAAGGCCGGCAAATTGATTGAAATACCGGAAAAAGCGGCGCCGCCCAAAGGTGAGAATTTCCGGACATTTAATGTGTTTGTGGATGATGAGTACTTTGAGGTCGGTGTCGATCCGGGTGAGGGGGCACCGGTGATCAACTATGTCCAGCCCATGCCGGGTGCGGCGCCGGCAGCCTTTGCACCGGCCGCATCGCCGGCCCCGGCTCCCGCTCCGGCCACAGCTAAACCAGCCCCGGCGCCAAGAGACGAAACACCCAAAGCTGCGCCGGCTTCGGCAGCTGCTGTCGATGGCACCTCCCTGCTCGCCCCGATGCCCGGGATGATCATCAAATTTGAAAAAAATGTCGGTGATCAAATCAACGAAGGCGAAACAGCCGTCATCCTGGAAGCCATGAAAATGGAAAATGCATTGCCGGCTCCGGCCAGCGGTACCGTCAAAGCCATCAATTTCAGCAGCGGCGATTCTGTGGCCAAGGGTGCTGTGCTTTGTGTGATAGGGTAGAGACAGACGACAGAGGTCAGA
>JARFPZ010000022.1 GCA_029288035.1 Desulfosarcina sp. | reverse complement strand
GGTCATATCCTCTCCAATCAGCGCCATTTGGAAATTTTTTTGGGTAAACAGCGTTTTTGTAATGGCAGCCAGGTCACCGGAAAGGGCGATGAGATCCTGTTCGGCAATATTATCCGTCAACCTTTTGATTGTCTGCAGCTGATGAACCCCACTCCAGGTTTCACTTAACATCCGGGTGGATGATAGATTTCTGGCAGCAAGGGAAATGGCCAGTCGGTGACCACTGTGAATGACCATTGCTTCCAGGCCGGCCCGATACTCGAGAAGAATACTCTTTAAGCGGGCCAGGTTGGAAAAATCCGAATGATGAAGCAGTTCCTGGATAATATCAAACATCAGCTCCTGGTTGCGCACAAGCGATTTCCCATTAAATGAGATGAAGGGCAGGCAATTCCCATCGTCATCAAAGCGGGTGCGGGCGTGGGTTGATAATCCGATCCCTCCTGTATAAGCATCGATGCGCTGTGCCATCTCGACATAATCCCGTTTGGTGGTGCCCATCCGCGAAAGCGCGTAGCAGAAAAACGGGGCCAGGGGTAGTCGTGCTGCGGAGAGTAAACCGGTTCCAGCGGCGGCCGCAAAATAAAAAATACCGGATGTTGCGGCGTTGTATAGGCTGGCCTTGACGGTATCCTCGGATGCATTTTCTTTTATAATAGGTACAGACGGCGGGATGTCTTCACGTTGCAGGGTCGGCAGGCAGGAAACGTCCTCTTCAGTTTCCTGCAGACGCTTCAGCGCTTCGGCATCTTGCTGAATCCGGTCAATGTCGGATGGGGACAATTCTTTAATAATGCGGTCGAGCTCGGCACGCACCCGCCGGGTTTCATTCTGCTCCATTTCCTGGTCGGGGTCCAGTGTCAACAACACCCGGTGGGGATTGTCCAGAAAATACTTTTGGATGCAATTCTCAAAAAATGGACCCTTGGCCAGCGCGCTGTGCAGTTTCGTCAGATCCGCGTCAAAATTCAAAATCTTCACCGGATCACCGCCGTGGAACCAGCTGCCGCTGAAGGTCAACAGCAGTTTGATACCGTATGGATAAGGCGTATTGGTAATCTCCTTGCGATGAAACTCAATTTGATGGATCGCGGCCTCAATCAGATTTTTATCGATACCTTTTTTAACAAGATCACGTAACAGGTCTACAATGATCTTCTCGATTTTATCGGCCGCTGTCCGTTCCACATCTTTTAGTCCAGCAACAAACAGCGTATCCCGGTTATCGGCGTCAAAACCGGTGCCGTCGCACAGCGCGCTTCCAAGGGCGGAATCGATGAGTGCTTTGCGCAGGGGGGAAGCGGAATTGCCAAGCAGGATTTGTTCAAGTAATGTCAGCGCCAAGACCTCAAACGTGTCCTGGATGTCCGCTGTCAGCCATGCCAGACACACCTGGTATTTTTTGGTCGCATCTTCGTTCGGGTTGAAAGGGTACGGGTAGGACACCGATCGTGGGTTTTTCCAGCGAGGCTGGGGCGCCACATCTGTTCCAGGATCTATCTGATTAAATTGATTTAAGACCTGTGCTTCGATAAAATCCAGGTGATCTTTCAGCGGCAGGTTTCCATAGGTATAGAAAAAGGAGTTGCTGGGATGATAGTGCCTGCGATGGAACGCTTTCAACTGTTCATAAGATAGCGATGGAATTTCAGCCGGATCCCCTCCGGAATTGTATCGATAGGTGGAAGATGGAAACAGGGCCTTCAGGATGGATCGAACCATCACCTGATCCGGTGACGACATTGCGCCTTTCATTTCATTATAGACCACGCCCTTATAAACGAGCCGATCATCAGCAGAGTTATGACCGGCCGGATTTTTTTCAGTCTCCAGGCGGTGCCCCTCCTGCTTAAAACTGAGTTCTTCCAATCTTGGGAAAAATACAGCGTCCAAATAAACGCCCATCAAATTGTAGAAATCTCTGCTGTTCTGGGTGGAGAACGGGTACATGGTCCAGTCGGAGGCCGTGAAAGCGTTCATAAAGGTGCTCAAACTTCTTTTGAGCATTGAAAAAAAAGGGTCCCGGACGGCATATTCCTTGGAACCGCACAAGACAGTATGCTCAAGTATGTGGGCGACACCGGTGGAGTTCCGGGGTACGGTCTTAAAGGCCACACTGAAGGTATTTTCGGTGTCATCGTTGCTGATGTGAACATGCCTGGCACCGGTAGAAAGATGCTTCAGCGCATAAAAATTCGCAGAGATCTCCTTTAGCAATTCGAGTCTCTCAATGCGGTATTCAGCGATGCGATCACCGACCTTTAATCCCGAATTATTGGCATCCACGATAGTGTTCATAATCACCCCGTTTATTCCTTAATGCTTAATTTGGTGCATTTTGCAGTAAAAAAGTATGAAGGTATTTTCGCTGTCTTCAAATGATTGAAAATGGTCGATTGAATAGTCAATTTGCAATCTTCAATCTTCAATTTCGATTTATCCGGGTTAGGCCGCAATGTAAATCCCCCGGCTTTTACGCTTTATCTTCCCGGTCTTATTCAGACGAAAAATAATGTTACGTATCTTCTTTTCGTCAAAGCCGGTATTGGCCTGGATGGCAGCAAAGTCTATACCCTGTTTGGAACGTTTGATCGCATCAAATACGATGTCAATAGCCGTCATTGCTGTTTTATAACGGCCAATTCGGACGCCGGCATGGTCAGAACGCATCGCCGAATTCTTTATCAGATTCTCCAGACGGTCCAGCTTTACCATGAGTCGGTCTACATCTTTTTTAGTCGGAATATTATACTGTCGCATAAAAAATTTGACCATGGTATCGAAACTGGGTGCTTTCCCTTTTCTTTTCGGCATGGGATCCTCCTTGGTCATAATATGGATATTATCAATTTTTACCGCACTGTCTAACCCTAAGAAATTATAATAAATCTAATTGATAATTGTATAAAAGTCAAGATTTCGGATTGAAAAGCAGCTGTAATCAATCTTTTAACTCCCCATTGCGATGCTACAAGCGACCCCTGGCAGCCGGATAGCTGCCCAGGTTCTTCAGCGAAATGGTCATCTTCTTCATTTGACTCAGTACCTCGGCCACTTTCGCATCCCTTTGCGATCCCTCAAAATCTAAGAAGAAACTATAGTTGTTGGGATCCGAACGCAGGGGCATCGAGGAGATTCGGGTCAAGTTGATCTTAGCCTCCGCAAACAACTTGAGAACACCATAGAGTTCGCCGGCTTCGTGGGCAACGGCAAAGATAATCGATGTCTTATCGCCCTCATCGGCATAGGGTTCTTTGGAAAGAAGCAAAAATCGCGTCGAATTGGACGGCCCATCCTCGATTCCTTCTTTTATTATTTCCAAATCATACAGTTCCGCACACAAAGCACTTGCAATAGCGGCTGCAGCCTTGGGGTTTTCACGGGCCAGCATTTTTGCAGCTCCGGCCGTATCGTAAAAAGGCCGCGCCTCAAGTTTGTTGCGGATCAGGAAATCCCGGCACTGGGCCAGTGCCTGGGGATGGGAATACACCACGCGGATCTCGCGATAATCGGTTTCCTCGGTAGCCAGCAGGCAGTGGTTGACGGCGACCTTGATTTCACCGATGACCTTCAGATCGGTGGTTGTGAGGAGATCGTTTACCTGGGTGACGGCGCCTTCCAGAGAGTTTTCCACCGGAACGACACCCAGATCGAAATCGCCGGCTTCTACTCCCTGGAACACATCGATAAATTCCATACAGGGGATGTAGGCGCCGTCGGAAACAAGACCCCGGGACGCTACTTCGCCATAAGCCCCATGCTCCCCTTGAAAAGCGACCAGGCGGCGATCTTCCTCCTGAAGGCGCTTGCTTTCATCGATAATCGTTTTTAGCAGCAACCGGGAAAAAGAGCTTTTGACCAGATCCAGGTTCAAACGTTTCATTCGTTCCAGCGTATTTTCTTCCTGCTTCGATTCAGCCTCGGCCTTCTGGAATTTTCTTGATCGTAATGCCAAACCCATCCGCTCCTGCAACAGGACCAGAAGTTCTCGATCGATTTTGTCGATTTTATTGCGAATTCCCTCCAGTTTCATATTTTCACCTCAACATAATAGTAAAATGGTTAATTATTGGTCGGCAATTTATTCATAAATGCACTCAGCGGTCTCAGGCGTGCCATGATATCTGCGAACATGACCGGCGTCAGTGCCTGATCGGCATCACACAAGGCTTCTGCGGGATTATAGTGAACCTCGATGATCAACCCATCGGCGCCGGCGGCTATGGCGGCCATGCTCATGGGACCGATCAGATTGACCCGTCCGGTGCTATGGGTCGGATCGATAATGATGGGCAAGTGCGTGAGCTCCTTGATGGCCGGAACGGCACTCAAATCCAGTGTATTGCGGGTGTACGTTTCAAAAGTTCGTATACCGCGTTCACAAAGAATCACGTTTGGATTGCCTTCGCTGAGAATATATTCAGCGCAATTCAACCACTCTTCGAGGGTGGAGTACATGCCCCGTTTGAGCAGCACCGGACGTCCTGTCTGGCCCACCTCCTTGAGCAGGGAATAGTTTTGCATGTTGCGGGTTCCAATCTGCAGGACATCTGCAAATTCGGCCACCCAGGAGACGTCCCGGGGATCAATTACCTCGGTGACGATCGGCAGGTCGGTCTGCCTGCCTGCCTTTGCCAGCAATTTCAATCCACGCAGGCCCAGCCCCTGGAAGGCATAAGGTGATGTCCGGGGCTTAAAGGCCCCCCCGCGAAGCATGTTGGCCCCTGCATCTTTGACGGCTTGCGCGGAGGCAACCATTTGTGCTTCGCTCTCTACACTGCAGGGACCGGCGATGACAACAAGATCCTTTCCGACCTCAACATCGGATACCTTGATAACGGTGCGTTCTTTTGTTACCCGCGCGGCAAGTTTCAGGTTTTTCATGATTACAGTCCTCGTTGCGATAAAAGTAAAAAAGCCCCAAGATTTTTCTCAGGGCTTTTAGAGACTACAAACCCCGAGTGGTGCTGAAGTCCACCCGGGGTGATTAACGATTAAATTTTAGCGTTAACAAACCGGATGAACGCTTCTAAAGCTAAAAAAGAAGCGTCCTGAATTAAAATATCCCTTTAATCTCTCCTGGGTTATATTCCCCGCAGCTAGCTGCGATAAGAGTGAGTTGAATCCTAAAAAAATTATACTCCGCGGCTTGTCGCGGAGAGATTTCATCCAAAAAATTGAAGTCACGATGGGTCTCCATTGATGGGGAATCTCAGCAATACAGTAGTTCGGTCTCGATTGTCAATATTTTTTTTTAGATTGGACCGTCTTTTTGGAAAAATCAGATTGTGTTTATAAAAATAGCAAAGCGAAACGATATCCACTCATCCGCATTCGTCATTTTCCCGGGCGTAAAAAAAACTTGACTTATCACAAACACTGATATACACGATACAACGTATTTCAACCTAAACTCGATAACCGTTAAGAGAATACCCCGTGGCGCATAATTTTTCAGGTAATTTTGCTAATTACTACTATCGGTATTATTTTTATTACTTTACCGTAGTGCCTGGGGTGCGCTGAAAAGATCAGAACAAACTAAAGAGCGTTTTAACCGCGGGCAGACTTAAAACCCGCGGTTTTTTTGTTTTAAGAAGTTTAATCACCATAATGAGGCATATAATTATGAAACCAACAGACGATTTGCGCGTCAAAGGCTATCAGCACCTCTTGGAGCCGAACCGCTTGAAAGAGGAGCTCTCAATGAGCCAAACGGCGCACGCGACGGTTCTTTCCGGAAGAGAAGCCATCGAAAAAATTATGCGCAGGGCAGATAAAAGGCTATTAGTGGTAGCAGGACCCTGTTCCATTCACGACGAAAAGGCGGCCTGCGAGTATGCCGGCAGACTTAAGGAACTCAGTGAAAAGGTCGGCGACGCTTTTTCCATCGTCATGCGGGTATATTTTGAAAAACCCAGGACGAGCGTGGGTTGGAAAGGACTGATTAATGATCCGCAATTGGATGGCTCCTGCGATATTATGGAAGGACTGCGGAAGGCACGCCGTATTTTGCTTAAAATCAATGAAATTGGTGTCCCCGCTGCCACCGAATTTCTAGAAACCATTACCCCGCAGTATGTGTCCGATCTCGTCAGCTGGGCCTGCGTCGGTGCGCGCACCACCGAATCCCAGACCCACCGCGAGATGGCAAGCGGCCTGTCCATGACGGTCGGCTTTAAGAACGGAACGGACGGCAACCTGTCCTCGGCCATCAACGCCGTGGTCGCCGCCAAGACGCCCCAAAGTTTTCTGGGAATAGACCAGGAGGGCCGCACTTGTGTGGTAGAAACCGGCGGAAATCCCTGGACCCACATCGTTTTGCGCGGCGGGCCGATACCGAATTACGATCCTATTAATATCGAACAAGCCCGTCTGAAATTGATAGAAAAAAACATGCCTGAGACCATCATGGTGGACTGTTCACACGGCAATTCCATGAAAAAATTTCAAGGCCAGGCCATTGTCTTCAGGAATATCATTGACCAGATCATCGCCGGCAATGATGCCCTCATCGGTCTTATGCTGGAAAGCAATCTGCATGAAGGTAACCAGAAATACACTGGCGATGTTTCCAAGCTCAAATACGGTGTGTCCATCACGGATGAATGCATTTCCTGGGAGACGACCGAGAATTTATTGCTGTCCGCCGCCGAGAAACTGGTGAGGTCATCTAAAATGGACAGCGGACAACGTTGGGTGCAGTCACTATGAAATCCATCAAGATCAACAGCGATACCGGTGAATCCGTCGTCATGATTGGTGAAGGCCTGGAAAATCTGAAGGCACATCTGCCGGTGGAATATCCGATTATCATCACGGACCTAAATGTTCACGATCTCTGGGGCGCGCATTTCCCCCAAGGGCCTATTATTACCGTCGGTACCGGCGAGAAAATTAAAAGCTTCGATACCTTGGGCTACATTTTCGATCAACTGATAGCGCTCGAGGCCGACCGTTCGTCTTTTATCGTCGGGATCGGCGGGGGCATTGTCTGCGACATCGCCGGTTTTGTGGCCTCCACCTATATGCGGGGTCTGCGGTTCGGGTTTGTATCAACCACCCTTCTATCTCAAGTAGATGCCAGTGTGGGTGGCAAAAACGGGGTCAATTTCAAGGGCTATAAAAACATGGTGGGCGTATTTAACCAACCGGAATTTGTTATCTGCGACTTGAATATGTTGAGCACCCTGCCCCGGGAAGAACTCTGCTGCGGTTTTGCCGAGATTATCAAACACGGCGTCATTGCCGATAAAAGCATGTTTGATTATATCGAGAAACATTGCAGCCAGGCCCTGGCGCTGGATCTAAACGTTATCGAAAAACTTGTTTATGATTCGGTGGTCATCAAATCACGCATTGTCAACCAGGATGCCAGGGAAAGAGGCCTACGCCGTCAGCTCAATTTTGGTCATACCTTCGGCCATGCTATTGAAAAAACGCTGCAAATACGCCATGGGGAGGCTGTCAGCGCCGGGATGGTTCTGGCATCCGAGCTATCGGTAAAAAGGGGGAATTTGCAGGAACCGCATGCGACTCGACTTTACGGGTTGCTTGAAAAATATAGACTGCCCGTGCGGCTTCCCTATGATGAGAGCGAGGTGCTTGCGGCCATCAAAATGGATAAAAAGCGGGAGGGAGATCACATCAAATTCGTGCTGCTCAGTGAAATCGGCCGGGCATATGTTGATGACGTCCCGATTCAGGAGCTGGTAGATTTGGTGAGGAGCTAGACGAATTTAATATCGAAGGACACTGAGACCACCCATGAATGAACCAGTCGGAGAAAGTAAAAAAGAGGACGCCGAGCCCACCGATATCCCGATCCTTCGAAAGAAAATCGACGCCATCGACGCTCAGATCCTTGAGTTGATAAACCGACGGCTTGTTGCCGCCCGAGCCATCGGCCGGATCAAACAGCAAACCGGTAAGGTGGTGGTCGATAAAGGGCGTGAAGCTGAAATTTTTCAAAGGCTTTCATCTCTGAATAAAGGCCCCTTAAAAACCGGTGCGCTGTATAGTATATTTGAGAATACCATCGCGGCCGGTCGAGGGGTTCAAATTCTGCGAAGCCCGGCGGAAGTACCGCCGGTTTACGCAGTTTTCGGAGATCCGGTGGGCCATAGTTTAAGTCCTGTGATGCATAACAGCGCTTTGGCTCAGACCGGCCTTAGCGGGATTTATCTGGCCTTCAGGGTTGGTGACATTGCGGCGGCGGTCGATGGCATCCGGGGTTTGGGTATCCGGGGTGTCAGCATTACCATTCCTCACAAAATCGGCGTAATGAAATATCTCGACGAAGTGGAGGCCTCGGCTGCAGAAATCGGTGCAGTCAATACGATCGTCAACCGTGGCGGGATCCTCCTCGGTTATAATACCGACTGTCCGGGTGCCGTCACAGCCTTGCTTGAAAAAATCATCATCAAAGACAAGCGAGTGGCCATTGTCGGTGCCGGCGGCGGGGCCCGCGCCATTGGGTTCGGCATCAATCAGGAGGGCGGCAGGCTTACCGTCATTAATCGCTCCGGGCAAAGAGGTCAAAAACTTGCAGATGATCTGGGTTGCAATTTTAAACTGCTCGGGGAGGTCAAGGAGCTGTGCTATGATATCATCATCAATACGACACCCGTTGGAATGACGCCCCATGAAGACAAATCGCCGGTAAATCCGGAACTGATAGAAAATGGAACGGTTGTCATGGATATGGTCTACAACCCGTTGAAAACTCAATTTTTAAAGGACGCCGCAAAAGCCGGTTGTGCAACCATTGACGGTGCCTCGATGCTCGTCCATCAAGGAGCCGTCCAGTTTGAGTTGTGGACCGGAGAGAAAGCACCGGTGGATGTCATGCGCAGAGTCGTTCTGGACGAACTATCGGGCCGATGAGTTACCGTATTTATTACTTATCTATTCTGTTCAATATTTTTTTGGGGCGAAATAATAGAAGGCCGGACGGTTGATTAAATGGTTTCGTTTCACCTTAAAATTTCAACTTCTGGGACACGAAGACACCAAAAAAATCATGATTAAAATAAAATCACAACCTATAAAACCCCGTTGTGAGGTCGCCGTACCCGGTTCCAAAAGCTACACCCACAGGATCCTGATTGCTTCAGCCCTGTCGGACGGGGTCTGCCGAATTGAAAACGCGCTGATCAGTGAAGACACGCAGCTGACCACGGAGGCTTTGCGGCAAATGGGGATTCAAATTGAAGCAGCATCCCACAATCAGGTTCTCGTTTATGGCGGCAGTGGTAGGCTTCAACCGATACGGCAGCGTATTTACCTTGGAAATTCCGGCACCTCGATGCGACTCCTGACCGCCGTTGCTGCACTGGGCCCACGAACCGTTACCCTCTATGGCTCCGCCCGCATGGGCCAGCGGCCGATCCAGGATCTCATCGATGCATTGAGAGATATCGGTGTTCGGGTCGATTCAACGAATCGAAACGGCTGTCCACCGATTAAAATTCATGGCGGTATCCTCAGCGGCGGGGCCGTCTCGATTAATTGCCGGGCCAGTAGTCAGTACCTTTCGGCCTTGCTGCTGATTGCCCCTTACGTTGCCAACGGACTGGATATCACCGTCACTGAGGGACCCGTATCAAGACCATATGTGGATATGACGGTGGATGTCATGGCCAAGTTCGGCGTGGCGGTCCTTCGTGAAGGCTACCGTCGTTTTCAGGTTGTCGGCCAACAAACCTATCGTGCCGGAGCGCACGTGGTGGAACCTGACGGGTCCCAGGCCGGTTATTTCTGGGCGGCCGCTGCCATCTGTCAAACCGAGATCAAGGTCAAAGAAGTCACCAAGATTTCCCATCAAGGGGATGTCCGTTTCGCCGAACTGCTGGAATCCATGGGATGTAAAATGACGGCCGAGCCGGACGGACTAGCGATTTGCGGCGGTGACCTGCGAGCCGGCGAATTTGATATGGGCGACATGCCGGATATGGTGCCCACTCTGGCAGTGGTGGCCGCCTTTGCCATGGGAACCACGGTCATCAAAAATGTCAGTCATCTGAAATCAAAAGAAAGTGATCGATTGGCCGCCGTTGTCTGTGAACTCGGCAAAATGGGGGTCGACGCCCGCTGCAGCGATGACGAGCTGATTGTCACGGGCGGCGCACCCCATGGGGCCGAGATCGAAACCTACGGCGATCATCGCATTGCCATGAGCTTTGCAGTGGCGGGCCTGGGTGCCGGGGGAACCATCATTCGGGACGAGCGTTGTGTTGAGAAATCTTTTCCGAATTTCTGGCGTGTGTTTGAAGGACTTTATGGGACTTGAACCTGTGAACCATTCCAATTTATTTTTTCTGGTTACATACAATAATTCGTCAAATGTCAATCGTCTTTCGTTTCTGACACTTGAAACCTAACCCCACTTTTTTGGAGATCAAACGCCATGTCAAGCAGCTTGGGATCTTTGTTTCGCGTAACAACATTCGGTGAGTCGCACGGCAAAAGTGTCGGTGCGGTTGTGGACGGCTGTCCCCCCGGATTGTCTCTCAGTGAACGGGACATCCAACCCCAACTTGACCGTCGCCGCCCCGGTCAAAGCAGGCTGGCAACCGATCGCAATGAAGCCGACCGGGTCACGATATTGTCCGGCGTCGAAAAGGGTCGGGCGCTGGGGACCCCCATAGCACTGGGCGTCGCCAACAGAGACCAGCGGCCGGGGGATTATGCCGCCATGCAATCCATTCCCCGTCCGTCCCACGCGGACTATACCTACCAGATGAAATATGGCATCAGAACATCAAGCGGGGGAGGGCGTTCCAGCGCCAGGGAAACAATCGGACGGGTGGCCGCGGGCGCCATCGCCGAAAAATTTCTTTCCGAAGAATTTGGGGTTGAAATCGTGGCCTGGGTAACTTCGGTCGGCAACCTAACGGCGGCCGGCATCGATGAAAATCGCATCACCCGCCGGGAAGTAGACGAGACACTGGTGCGATGCCCCTCTAAAAATGAGGCCGAGCAAATGATTCGTGAAATTGCCGACGCCAAAGAAGCCAATGATTCTTTAGGTGGCGTTATTTCCTGCGTCTGCCGTAATGTTCCGGCAGGACTGGGGGAGCCTGTCTTTGACAAGATGGAAGCACGACTGGCCCATGCCATGCTATCGATTCCAGCGACCAAGGGCTTTGAAATCGGCTCTGGTTTTTCGGGAACCCGGATGAACGGATCGATCCATAACGATCCTTTTGTAAGAAAAGGAGAGCGACTGGGGACGGCGACGAATAACAGCGGAGGGGTCCAGGGCGGGATATCAAACGGAGAGCCGATTTTTTTTCGGGTGGCCTTTAAACCGCCGGCGACCATTGGTAAGGCCCAGACAACGGTCGATTTCAAAGGCAAGCAGGTAACACTGGAGGCCAAAGGCCGCCATGATCCCTGTGTTGTGCCCCGGGCCGTGCCGATTGTCGAGACCATGGCCGCTCTGGTTATTGCGGATCTGGCTCTGCAGCAAAGAAGCAGAAGAAATTGAAGTCGGAATTCGGAATGGGGAAGGCGGAGAAATTGATTTCGGATTTTAATTTTCGGATATCGGATTGGGAAGGAAGGGTTCGGTTATGAAGCTATCAGATCGCATCAACCAAATTGAACCATCCGGTACGGTGCGCTTTACCCAGCTTATCCAGCAAATGCGAGGGCAGGGCAAAGACGTTATCGATCTGGCGGTGGGTGAGCCGCCGTACGATACGCCCCGGTCCGTCATTGAGGCCACCCAACAGGCCCTGGCGGCAGGCAAGACGAAATACAGCCCGGTGACGGGACTGCCGGAACTAAAATCCCGCCTGGCGAACCAATTTGATGGCTATGATGCAAACAACATCATCATTTCCAACGGATCCAAGCAATGCTTGTTCGCCATGTTCCAGGTCATCTGCAATCCAACGGACGAGGTCATCATCCCCAGACCATTTTGGGTGAGCTTCCCGGAGCAGGTCAAACTTGCCGGCGGTTGCCCGGTATTTGTGGACACCTGCAACCATCAGCTGGATTGTGAAAAAATCAAACAGGCCATAACCCCTAAAACCCGTGCCATCCTGATCAACTCGCCCAACAATCCCACCGGCGCTGTCTATCCGGCAGAGGACCTGGTCAGGATTGCCGAAATCGCCCTTGAGCAAAATCTGTACCTGATATCGGATGAAGCCTATCGGTTATTTGTTTATGACAAGCTGAAGTCCGCAAGTCTGTTCGACATTGAAGATATTCGTCATTTGCTGATCGTCACCCGCAGCTTTTCCAAAAACTTCGGAATGACCGGTTTCAGGATCGGCTATATTGCCGCTCCGCAGGAATTTATCCGGGCTCTTGCCGGACTGCAAAGCCATATGACCGGCAATGTTTGCACTTTTGCCCAGTATGGTTCTTTGAAAGCGCTTGATATGAATCATCACGAGCTGGAGGACTGGCGCGCCGACATGGCGTCCAAAAGAGATTATGCCTACCGGCAGGCGGCAGAACTATTTGACTGCCAAAAACCCCAGGGCGCATTTTATCTTTTCCCGGACGTCAGGCGACATCTGGAAAACGGTATAAGCTCCGCTGAATTTGCCGGACGATTGCTTGAAACCGCCGGGGTGGCCGTCGTTCCCGGTGAAGCGTTCGGCATGGACGGCCATATCCGGATATCCTACGCCGTTTCCAAAGACAAACTAGCCAGCGGATTTGATAAGATTAGAGAGGCACTATGATTGGTATCATCGGATTCGGTCGATTTGGAAAATTAATGGCACGCTATCTGGCCGAAGAATTTGATGTTGTGGTTTACCACCGGACCGATAAATCAGCGGAGATCAACCGAACCGGAGCCCGTTCGGCATCGCTTGAAACAGTTTGCCGGCAGGATATCGTCATACCCGCTGTTCCCATTTCCGTGCTTCAAGAGGTCTTGAAAACGATCGCACCGCTGCTCAGACGAGATTGTCTGGTGGTGGATGTATGTTCGGTCAAGGAATATCCCATTCGTCTGATGACCGACATTTTGCCGCAGACGGTGTCGATCCTGGCGACACACCCCATGTTCGGCCCCGACAGCGCCTCCGATTCGCTGGCGGAAAGAAAGATTTGTTTGTGCAAGGTGCGAATTGCAGAGACCAGCTACCAGAATATCAAGGCCTATTTAGCGTCAAAAGGGCTGTCTGTGATCGAAGCGACCGCCCGGGAGCACGACGAACAGATTGCCTCCAGTCTTTCCCTGACCCATTTTATCGGCAGAACATTGTCTGAATATGGGGCCAAGCAACTCGATATCGATACGGAAGGCTATAAACGACTGCTGCACATTCTGGAAGTCGTCGAGCGTGATACCTGGCAGCTGTTTCTGGACATGAACCGCTACAATCCATACGCCAAAGAAAAACGGATTGCATTTATGGAGGTCATGAGGGACATTAATGATAGACTGGATCAGGGAAAGCAGCCTCCGGCGGATTTGGCTGAAAGCTGAATCCACAAACCAGCAAGTGAAGATAAAGAATTATTCTTATAACCTTCGCGGTTTGTGTCTCAGTGGCTGAGGTTATGTGGCGATGTGTTGCGAGAAATAGAATGATCGGTCGGAGTTAACTCAAGGATTCAGCATTCCTTTCCTAAAGGGGTTGTTCTATTCGGATTGCTTTTTTAAAAGCCAATCAATTAATTTAGCCGGATCGGGTGAATGCGCTTTAGCGATGGAAGGGTCGCTTGCCGCCGTTGGGGTCTCTTTGGCACGGTCAGTCGTGTCGTCAGTTTTGCTCAATCTTTCGGGACCCCGGTCGTCCGGCGGCCGGTCAAATTTGCCTGCTTCTTTATCTTTTTGAAGGTTGAAAGACGGTAGCGCCTCCGGCTGTTTTTTGGGTGCCCGTACAATCACCGGCGCTGTCTCAGTGGATTCTATTTTTTTTCTGAGTGCGATTAGCTGTGCTCGAAGCGCTTGGATTAATTGTTTGCTGCTGGCAATTTCATCCCTAAGTACCAATTGATGGGATTGAGCGGTATTTAGTTGTTCCTGAAGCGTTTCAATCCTGGCCTTATTGGTTAATAGCTCCGCCCTCTGGGATTCCCTGGCTTTCTGCTCTTCCTCAACGCTTTTTTCGGCTTCATAAAGCCGTTTTTCCAGCTCAACAATTTCATGATTCTTAAAAGTTAAGGCTTTATCGAGCTGGGCATTAAGCGTTTGTGCGCTTTGCAGCACTTCAACATCGGCGGCAGTAGACTTACCGTCCCTCCTGCCGTAAACGTAACCTGCAATGATTAGCGTCAGCAATCCCAGGATAAACAGGCCGACATATGGGCGCTTCAGCCTGCCGGGTTTGCGGGTCTCCGGTCGATTGTTATTTTTCCCGAACTCCTTTAGGAATTCCGTTTCCGCTTTTATCAGAGCTTCATGTGTTTTCCCCATAGAAGGCTCCCTGAGAATTGTCCATCGGCTTTGTTTGAGCCGGCAATAGGCTGACCACCGAAACCCGTTTTAAACAAAGCCTCGGACGGCTGTGCTCTGTTTGCATGGCGTGGCTCTGCTGGTTGGCATGAAGGATTTAGAATCATCGAGATTCAGGGTTTTTCAGAGGGCAAAGGCAGTTTAAGGGTCTCACCTGCGATGATCAGGTCGGGGTCTTGAATCTCGGGATTTTCATGCAGAACCGCGCGAAGTGTTTCCTTATTATACGATCCGTAATGCTGTATGATGATTGCAGTGAGCGTATCTCCTGGCCGGATGGATAGTGCTAACTGCAATTTTTCTCGAGGCGATTCGAGCAACTGCGACCCACCAGATTCCTCCGTTGTTTCCTCCTGTGCGACTGTTGCGACTTCTTTTTTTGTTTTCTCGGTAGCGCCGACCGATTCCGGCAAGGCATTGGTCTGCGGAGCGGCTGCAGTTGAGATGGGGTCGACCTTATCCTCCGGAACACCCGTGGCCACAACATCTCCTGCCGTAACACGTGAGGTTTCGAGTTCCTCCGCCAGAACACTCGTGGCTTCGACTTCCTCCGCCGGAGCAGGTCCGGTCGCAACCTCCAAAGCCGGCGCCGGTATAACCTCGGCCTTATCCTTCGGAACACCCGCGGTTACAATGCTTTCTGCCGAAACACGACCGGCCTCCACTTTCTCCTCCGGAGCAGACGCAGTCGTGACCTCCAATGCCGCTACCGGCTCAGCCTCGGCTTTTTCCGTTGAAACATCCGCGGCCTTGACTGCCAAAGTCGGAGCAGGCGCATCCTTGGTCATTCCCGCCGGTACCGGGTCAGACTCGGCTTTATCCGTCGAAACACTCGTGACCTTGACTGCCTTTGTCGGAGCAGGCGCATCCTTGGTCATTCCCGCTGGAACCGGTTCAGTCCCGACCTTTTCTGTCGGAACACGTGCAGGTTCAATAGCTCGATTCAATTTCGCTTGGATATCTTCGCCCGTACGCTCCGTGGTCGGAATTCCCCCGGCGCCGCCCCCTTGACTTGTTTTTTTAGATAGGAATACACCTTGTGACAGACGCGTGATATTCTCGCGCCATCCGAGATCCGGGTTTCCCAATATGAGTCCTAATCCGAAAATGATAACAGCGGCCAACGCCAGCCCGGCTGCAAGAGACCACCGACGTGGCAGCCACCGTGTGGTCTCCCGACGGCGCCGGCCGATTCTATGCGTTGCACTCTGATTCTGAAGCGCACCGGCAGGTACAAAGGGGGTCCTGGTGAGATCTCTGATCGCTTCTTGCATTAAAGATGTCGTAATCCTTCTTTTCTTTACCCCGTATCCGGTCAACAGAGCGTTGTCACAGAGGATATTGATTTTGCGCGGTATGCCGTGAGAGAATTCCCAGATCAATTTCTGGGCTCGGCGATCGAAGAGGTTGGGGCCTTTATAGTCGGCAACGGTAAGGCGGTGTTGGATGTAGTCGTTTGTTTCCTTTTCACTGAGGGGGATTACATAACGATTGAGATTAATTCGTTGGGTGAGCTGTCTCAGTTCTTGTCGTTGTAGAATAGCGTCTAGTTCCGGCTGACCCGCAATGACGATCTGTATTAGCTTGTGCTTGCGGGTTTCCAGATTGGAAAGGAGTCGCAGGTTTTCGAGAGATTTCATGTCGAGGTTTTGAGCCTCGTCGATGATAAGCGCAACGTTTCCCCCTGCGGTCAGCTGCTCAATGGCGAAATTGTTCAAGCGGTCGATGGCGTGGATCTTAGATAGGCTTTCATCTGATTTTTTCAGCCCCAGCTCAAAAAGGGTCGTGGCCAGGATTTTATCAAATGTCACGCTGGTATTAAATATATATGCCGCTTTGGTATTCTCATCGAGCTGATCCAACGCTGCGTTAAGCAAGGTCGTTTTACCGGTGCCCACCTCGCCGATAATGGAAATAAACCCTCTCCTGTCACGGATCCCATATTTGAGAGCGGCAAAGACCTCTTTATTATTGCGGTTCAAATACAGATACTTGGGGTCCGGCGTCATGTCGAACGGCTTTTCCGAAAATCCAAAATGTCCGCAGTACATAATTTAGCTACTCCCGGGTTAAGATTTAACTGTTCGATGGAAATGGGTTTTTCGACGCATAGGATAGAAAACAGCGCTACTGAACTCCCGTATCCGGTTTAAAGAGAGGCTGAAATTGAGCGTTTCTCCTTTCTTTACAGGAATATAGCAACACTAAAATCTTTACAGGAATATAGCAACACTGGAATTGTGTGTCAAGTTTAATTGCTATCCTGAATATTTAGGGGCTGATATAAGAGCGTGCGGCATTGGCACTTTTGAAACTTTTTACAAGACGATCAAAAATCAAAGTTGACAATAATACCTACAATGGTTAACAGGGATGCGGGGTAAGGACCTTCGGAGGGGTCCTGACGTAAATTAAACATTGAACACCGACAGCTAACCACTAGGAGGTCAAATAAAAATGGAGGTCGCAATGGAATACTGTGTTTTATTCTGCTGTTTTTTGTTCTATCTTATTGGCCGAATCCGGCTTAGTCCGAAAAGGTTTACGCTGTTTGTTTGATAAAAGCAGCTTGCCGAAATCAGCATGCCAGTGTCAACGGTCGCCGAAGGCGCGAGCTGATATGATGAAGCGCTACAGCGGCAAGTCATGGCATTTCAGACCAGTCGAGGGATAAGGCCGGACGGTATCGTGGGACCATACACATTGATCCATCTCAATACCTTGACCAATACGTCTGAAGTCCCAGTGCTTGAACGCGGAAGCAACAAAATCGCGCTGACGGCCGAACCGGCAAACCCATAAGGCTTGCTCAGAAATAAAAATGAATTCCTTGTCAAATCGCGCTTCAAGCGAATCCCGCAAAAATTCATTTTCCTAACCCTTTGAAAACTGGGTCATCGACAGGAACTCAATGGGCCCCCTAACAGATCATCGGCATGTATAAATTGTTTTACAAACTTCGGAAATCGCCGTTTTCTCTCAGCCCGGATCCTGATTTTTTTTATCTGAGCGCCAAACACAAAAATGCATTAGCGGTGCTGGAGCGTAGTTTGGCTAATTGGGTAGGTCTGAGTGCGATCACTGGTGAGAAGGGGACAGGGAAAAGCACCCTCATCCGGTATTTTCTCAAACAGTCTTGGTCGGATGTCTCCTTTGGACTTATTTCGGAATCTGACACCACCCCTGGCGACCTTTTGAAGAGAGCCCTCTCAGCTTTTGGGTTGAATTCTTTCGGAAAGACGACATCCGAGTCATATGATCTGTTAAGTGATTTTATGGTTAGCGACTGCTTTTGGAAAAAGCGGCAGCCGGTTCTCATCATCGATGAGCCCTTGGGCATGGGAAGCAGGGCATTGGAAGAATTATACATGCTTTCTACCATGGAGCTGGAGGAGAATCGGAACCTTCGAATCATTTTGGCAATGCCACCGAGTTTGTGGGAGACCCTTAAACGGCCGACGTGGAAGCACCTTGTAGGGCGGGTCGGCAATAGCTATCAATTGGAGACTCTGGACTACGTAGAGACGGTCGCTTATGTTCAGCACCGCCTCAGGGTCGCCGGGGCGCAAAATGAGAACCTATTCGACAACCCGGCTTACAAGGCGATATTCCGCTACAGCGGCGGAAACCCACGTCTGATAAATGTATTATGCAATGCGGCACTGGTTGAGGGCGCTATCCAAGAAACACCTCAAATCGGTGCGGCGTTGATTAAAAACCTGATTATGCAGAAACTAGGGTTGCACGCGGCGAGTACCGATCCGCAGGGCCAAGCGCAAAGGCGATCGCAAACCGGGGCAAATAATGTTGATAAAACTGCTGGAATCAAATCGGATACCGATAACCTTCGCCCCGCCTTTGGTCGGCTGGCCAGACGTGACAAGACCGGACAGACGGTATCTGAATTTATTATCGCAGATATTGATCAGACGTCCCGTAAATACGCCCGTCTGGATGCCGAGGATTCTAAAGCATCGGACGACAAGCCCGAATCTACGGGTGAGGCGCCCCCGCGGGTGGATAGACGGCTCCTCTGGGTGGCATCCTTTGCCGCAGTTATTTTAATCATCGCAGCGGTAGCATTGCTTTTTGGTTGGGATCGATCTTCATTTTAGTTGTGAACGTTGATATCCCGTTCATTTTCGGGCTGCCACTTAAACACCTCAGTTATCTTTTACGTTCCGACTGAGTTTGAATTCCACACACGTTATATCCGGATAACTATCTAAAAATATTGTTGAATAAATACTGCTTATGTTTTCTTGACAAATCTAAATTGATTGAATAAGCTCAATCGAATATTGACCATTTATAAATTCCTATAACCAATGAAGGAGACCGTGCCATGAAAAAATTCGTCTGGGTTGTCATGATTGTTTTTTTCTCAGTTTCATTTGCATTGAATGCAAGTGCCGCAAAACCTTTTAAAATCGCCGCTATTTTTCAGACAGCCATCGAGGAGCCGTGGGACGGGGTGATTCATCAGGCCTGTCTCAAGGCCAAAAAGGAAATGGGCAATATCGAATATGAATTCACCGAGAAAATTGCTGCAGCCGATTTTGAAAAGGTCCTGAGGGAGTATGCGGAGAGAGGATTTGACCTGATCGTGGGAGACGCCTTCCTGGCCGGTGAAGAGCCGGCCCGCAGAGTTGCCAAAGACTATCCCGAGACAGCCTTTGCCTTCGGTTCGGAGTTTGGTCCGGTCGCACCCAATTTTTCTGTTTTTGATAACTGGATTCATGAACCCGCCTATCTATGTGGTGTGATTGCGGGTCGCCTTACCCAGAGCAACACACTGGGCGTGGTTGCAGCCATCCCCATCGGAGAAGTAAACCGGCTGGTGAATGCCTTCAAAGCCGGGGCCCTCAAAGTCAACCCCAAGGTCAAAGTTAAGATATCCTATATCGGTGGCTGGTTCGATCCTCCTAAAGCCAAAGAGGCGGCGATTGCTCAGATCGAGGCCGGTGCCGATCTGATTTTTGCCGAACGATTCGGTGTTTTTGAAGCCGCTAAAGAAAAAGGTGTCCTAGCCTTCGGCAACATGTCGGACCAAAATGCGATGGCACCCGATGTGGTGATTACCGGACCGATGTGGGATATGTATCCGACCATCAAATTCTGCATCGAAATGGTCCAGAAAAAAGCCTGGGTGTCAATGGATCTTGGCGAATGGTCCATGATGGCCAAGGGCGGTTCCCGCCTGGCGCCGTTTCACTCCTTTGAAAAGACGCTGCCGGCCGACGTTATCAAAGAGGTTCGGGATTTGGAAAAGAAGATCCTTGCCGGAACGTATCGGGTTCCGGTTGATGAGCAGAAGCCGGTGTCGGACTAATAGTTTATGGTAATTTAGGCGATTTTGATTGTGGGAGCGGCTTCCAGCCGCGATCATGAGATGATAGCTATAAAAGGTATTCTATCTATTTGAGGCACAGGGCTTTTTTCCTGTCTCTTATACACATC